>USSL01000210.1 GCA_900557175.1 uncultured Eubacteriales bacterium | reverse complement strand
CCTTTAAGACAACATTCAATTGTTTTTGATTTTCCATGCGAGGGAGGCTGCCATCTATAGAGCCGGTATGTGCGGTGCCAAGGTTGTTTTAGGTTCGGCAACCCCGTCAATTGTTACTTATTATAAAGCGCTTGAGGGCGAATACGGACTGCATCGGCTTTTGTACCGGGCAAAAAAAGAAAGCTCGCTTCCTGAAATTGTGACAGTCGATTTAAGAGAAGAATTTAAGATGAAGAATAAGCGTATTTTCAGCGGACGGTTACAGGAGATGATGGAAGAAACGCTTGCTAAGGGCGAGCAGGTGATTTTATTTTTAAACCGCAGAGGCTATGCCGGTTTTGTTTCTTGCAGAAGCTGCGGTTATGTATTAAAATGTAAGCATTGCGACGTGTCGATGACAGCGCATACCGGCGGCAGATTAAAGTGCCATTACTGCGGTTATGAGATGCCGCTGCCGAAGGTTTGCCCAAAATGCGGCTCAAAGTATATCGCAGGTTTTGGTACAGGCACACAGAAGGTCGAGCAGATGGTGAAAGATATTTTCCCGGATGCAGGCGTATTGCGCCTTGACAGAGATACGGCGGCAGGGCGCGACAGTACAGAAAAAATCTTGTCGGATTTCAGGGCTCATAAGGCGGATGTTCTTGTAGGAACGCAGATGATTGTCAAAGGTCACGATTTCCCCAAGGTGACTTTAGTCGGCATACTGGCAGCGGACTTATCCATGTATTCGGGCGATTTTATGGCGGCGGAGCGTACTTTTGCCCTTTTAGTTCAGGCAGCAGGGCGCGCGGGGCGCGCAGGATTACCCGGCAGAGTTGTCATACAGACATATAATCCCGACCATTACAGTATTACATGTGCGGCAGAACAGGATTATGATGCTTTTTACAGACAGGAAATTTTATTCCGAAAGATGATGCATTATCCGCCGGTAGCTAATATACAGGCGCTGCTTGGCGAGTGTGCCGACGAAGCGCTTTTGACACTTTGTATGGAAAGTATTAAGCGGGCAGCGCAAAATTCCAAGGGACGTTTTGCTGTGCCAGTAGAGATTATGGGACCTGCCAATGCGTTTGTGGCAAAGGGTAAGGACGTTTACCGCAAGGTGATGTATTTTAAGTGCGCCGACATAGTGACGCTGCTTCGGCTGAAGCGGGGCATAGAGGCTTATTTAGATAAAAATACACGGTTTGAACCGGTATATATACAATTTGATATGAATCCAATGACAATGTATTAAAGGAGAGATAGATATGGCTATCAGAAAATTAAGGTATGAGGGAGATCCTATTTTAAACAAAGCGACAAAAGAAGTAAAAGCGATGACGCCGAAGATTAAACAGTTGATCGGCGATATGCTTGATACAATGTATGAAAATAACGGCGTTGGACTTGCAGCGCCTCAGGTTGGCATTTTAAGACGTATTGCAGTCATTGACATTGGCGACGGACCGTTTGTTTTTATAAATCCGAGAATTGTTGCCACAGACGGCAGCCAGACCGGTGATGAAGGCTGCTTAAGCGTGCCGGGAAAGACAGGGACAGTGACACGTCCGAATTATGTCAAAACGGTTGCTTTTGATGAAAATATGAATGAATTTGAGGTTGAAGGCACAGAATTGTTTGCAAGAGCTATGTGCCATGAGTTTGACCATTTAGACGGTCATCTTTATGTGGAAAAGGTTGAGGGCGAGCTTCGTGATAATACTTACGAGGAAGATGACGAGGAAATCGAAGAATAAATTTAAGAGAAAGGCGGCGTGACAGATGAGAGCAATATTTATGGGAACACCGGATTTTTCGGTGCCGACGCTTGAGGCAATGATTGAGGCAGGGCATGATGTCATCGGTGTTTTTACACAGCCGGATAAGGCAAAGGGCAGAGGAAAAAGCGTTTCGTTTACACCGGTTAAGGAGACAGCGCTTGCCCATGATATTCCGGTTTATCAGCCAGCAAAGGTGAGAGCGCCCGAAGTGCTTGCACAGATTGAGGCGATGGCGCCGGATGTGATTGTCGTTGTCGCTTTCGGTCAGATTTTGCCGAAGGCGCTGCTTGATATTCCGAAGTACGGCTGTATTAATGTCCATGCATCGCTGCTTCCGAAATACAGAGGGGCGGCGCCGATCCAGTGGGCTGTCATTAACGGCGAGGCAGTCAGCGGCGTGACAACAATGTATATGGCCGAGGGGATTGATACCGGTGATATGATTTTAAAAGAAGAAATTGTTCTTGATGCTAAAGAAACCGGGGGCAGCCTCCACGATAAGCTGTCTGTATCCGGCGCAGCGCTTCTTGTAAAGACGCTTGCACAAATTGAAGAAGGCACAGCGCCAAGAGTAGCCCAGGATGACAGTCAGGCGGGCGATTATGCAAAAATGCTTGACAAACATATGGGAAATCTTGATTTTTCAAAGCCGGCGGCTGAACTTGAACAGCTTATCCGCGGTCTGAATCCGTGGCCGAGTGCGTATACGCGTCTTGGCAAAAAGACGGTGAAGATTTGGGATGCGGATGTGTCTGATAAGGAATATGAGGGAGAATACGGAGAAATCACAGAGGTCACAAAGGATGCATTTACAGTGAAGACAGGAAAGGGCAGTCTTATTGTGCGCGAGCTTCAGATGGAGGGCAAAAAACGCATGTATACAGACGCTTTTCTGCGCGGCGTTACCTTAAATAAAGGTGACAAATTCAGTCAGGAGTGATTTTTATGTATTACAGATATGGATACCCGAGATTTTATTTTGATCCGACTTATGTGCTTGTGCTTATAGGCGTCGTTCTTTCAATAGTTGCCTCTTATATGGTGAAGTCGACATTTTCAAAATATTCAACACTTCAAAGTGTGAGCGGTGCGACAGGCGCGGAGGCAGCACGGCAGATTTTAGCGATGTCCGGCATTTACGACGTGCGTATTGCCCGCGTGCACGGCAATCTGACAGATCATTATGATCCGAGAACAAAGACGCTTCGCCTTTCGGACTCGGTTTACGGTTCGTCAAGTGTTGCAGCTATCAGCGTTGCGGCGCATGAGTGCGGCCATGCCATTCAGCATTATGAAGGCTATGCGCCGCTTTCATGGCGTTCAGCGCTTGTGCCGGTAGCAAATTTCGGCTCGGCTATCAGCTGGCCTTTGATTTTAATCGGTATTATTCTCGGCGGCGCCGGAAATATATTTACGACGGCAGGCATTGTTTTGTTTACCGCAGTTGTCGCTTTTCATCTTGTGACGCTTCCGGTGGAGTTTAATGCTTCAAGACGCGGTCTTGCGATTTTAAGAAACAGCGGTATGCTTTATGACAGCGAAAATAATGTGGCTTCAAAGGTGCTTAAGGCAGCGGCGATGACCTATGTTGCCAGTGCGGCGACAATGATTTTACAGCTTCTGCGTCTGATTATATTATTTGGAGGACGACGCGATGACTGATGGAACTGCGCTGCGTGAAATAGCGGCCGAAATTTTGACCGAGATTCTGGAAAAGGGACAGTATACACATCTGGCCCTTTTTCAGGCTCTTTCTAAATATCAGTATCTGGAAAAATCAGACCGCTCGTTTTTAAAACGGATTGTGGACGGGACGGTGGAGTATAAAATCCAGATTGATTATATTATCAACGCATATTCCAAAACAAAAGTTCATAAGATGAAACCGTTTATCCGCACACTTCTGCGGATGAGCGTGTACCAGATTTATTATATGGACCGTGTACCGGATTCGGCGGCGTGCAATGAGGCGGTGCGCCTTGCGAAAAAACGCGGATTTTCCGGACTTTCCGGCTTTGTAAATGGTGTGCTGCGTTCTGTGGCGCGTGGAAAAGGCAAATTGACCTTCCCGGATGATTCGGTGCGGTATTCAATGCCGGACTGGATTTTATCTCTCTGGAAGGAAAACTATGGGGCAGAGACGACGCACAGGATGGCACAGGC
>USSL01000209.1 GCA_900557175.1 uncultured Eubacteriales bacterium | reverse complement strand
GCACAAAAAGCTCGGCTGCCAGCTTCAATTCTTCCGCTGACGGAAACGACGGTGCAATACGGATATTGCTGTCTTTAGGATCCTTGCCGTACGGATAAGTCGCACCGGCACCAGTCATCACAACACCGGCTTCCTTCGCCTTTGCAACGATGGCCTTTGCACAGCCATCCATGGCATCAAATGAAATAAAATAACCGCCCTTTGGCTTTACCCAGCTTCCGATGCCAAGACCGCCAAGCTCTGTTTCAAGTGTGCTAATAACCGCCTCAAATTTCGGTCTTAAAATAGCCGCATGTTTTCTCATATGCTCAACAACGCCGTCAAGATTTTTAAAGAAAAGAACATGCCGTAACTGATTGACCTTATCATGACCAATTGTCTGAATAGCAAGCTGTTTTTTAATTTCCTCGATATTATTCTTTGATGTTGCAATGGCCGCAATACCTGAACCCGGAAATGAAATTTTTGAAGTTGATGTAAATTTATAAACCATATCCGGATTTCCGGCCTTTTCACATTCATCAAGAATTTCCAAAATCACGTCCTGATCATCGTCATAAAGATGATGCACAGAATAGGCATTGTCCCAATAGATTCTAAAGTCCTTTGCCGCAGGCTTTAATGCCGCAAATCTTCGCACCGTTTCATCAGAATAAGAAATCCCCTGAGGGTTTGAATATTTCGGAACACACCATATACCCTTGATGGCTTCATCCTCAGAAACAAGTTTTTCGACCATATCCATATCCGGGCCCGTCGGCGTCATCGGCACATTAATCATCTCGATACCGAAATATTCGGTAATTGCAAAATGTCTGTCGTACCCCGGCACCGGACAGAGGAATTTTACTTTGTCAAGCTTACACCACGGTGTACTTCCCATCACGCCGTGCGTCATCGCTCTCGAAACTGTATCATACATCACATTAAGACTTGAATTTCCATAAATAATAATTTTATCGGCACTGACTTCACTGATGGCACCAAGAAGCTCCTGTGCTTCCTTAATACCGTCTAAAACACCGTAATTACGGCAGTCAACACCTTCCTCGCCGACAAGGTTTACGCCGCTTGATAACACATCCATCATTCCCATTGATAAATCAAGCTGCTCCTTGCTTGGCTTTCCTCTTGACATATCAAGCTTAAGACCTCTCTCTTTAAAGGCATCATATTCTTTTTGCAATTTTTCTTCAAGCGCTTCTAGTTCTTCCCTGCTAAGCTCCTGATATGGTTTCATATACGGCAACTCCCTTTCTTTTTGCATATTCTCATCATTACAGACAGCCGTATCATTTGGCTCCTGTATTTTCTTTTCACATAGTATACACTATTTCCTTTAGCACTGCAATAGACAAAACGCCCCTTTTTTGCAATTTAAAAGGCTTGTACTGTCAATTTTTAACAGTCAAGCCTTAAATTATCCGATATTCATGTTTTTAAAATGCAAGTTTTACATTTCACAATTCAACTTTTTTACGTTTCAATCATTTTTGCGCTGATAAAAGCGTCCATCAATCTGATCGGTTTTCAACGTATTAATAAATGCATGCTCGTCAATCTGACGTATAGCATGAACAACGGATTTCACCTCATCGCTGGCAATTACCGAATAAACCATCGTTTTTTCTTCTTTCTCAAAACCGCCGATACCTTTAAAAAAGGTTGCGCCATGGTTTGTAATCGCCAAAATCTTCTCATAAATTTCTTCAGGTTTATCTGTAATAATAATAAGCGTATGTTTCTTATACCGCAGATGCAGCATATGGATCATCTGTGTCGATGCAAACTGAAAAATAATCGAGTAGAGGGCGTCGTTCCAGTCAAAAAGAAAACCCGCCGCAATCAGCATGACCGCATTTCCGGCCAAAACATAATTCCACGTATCAATCTGACGTTTTTCCGACATGTAAATGGCAATAAAATCGGTGCCGCCGCTCGTCGCACCCGCCCGCAGGAAAATGCTTATGGCCAGTCCGTTAATCAAACCGCCGAAAATACTGATCAGAAGTATATCATTTGTCAGCGGCGTTGCCGGAATAATGTCTGTAAATACACCTGTCAGGAAAATACCCAGACAGGAATATAATGTAAATTTTTTACCGATTGTTTTATAGGCGACAACAGCCGGCACAGCATTGAGCAGAAAGTTTACCGCACTGTAAGGCACTGTAATTCCCATAAATTCCGAAAAAATTCTCTGGATCAACAACGTCAGACCTGTAAAGCCGCCCGGAATCATATTTCCGGCATGGACAAAGCTGTTAATATTCACGGCAAAAATCACTGAAGCAAGCACAACAAGGAAAATACGCGACAGCTCCCTGCCAAGGCTGTCCTCCGGCTCATGATACAAATTCTCAGGTTTTTTCTTATTTGGCATAGTGTCTCCTTACAAAGGATATGCCCGGGCAACCTTTCCCGGGCACATCAAAAAAACATATTTACTGAATTGCGCCTGTCGGACAAACTTCCTTACATTTGCCGCAATTCTGACATTTTGTGTAATCGATGCTTGCATGGTTATCTTTCACTGAAATGGCACCATACTCACATGTCTTTACACACTTCATACAGCCAATACAGCCTGTCTTACATGTCTTTCTTGTAACCGCACCTTTGTCCTTATTGATACAGCGTACATGCTGCTCAAACTTCATAGGCACAATTTCAATCACATGCTTCGGACATGTCTTTGCACATATACCGCAGCCGACACAAAGTTCCTGATTAACAACTGCAAGACCGTTGCATATCGTAATCGCATTTTCAGGACATGCAGCGGCACAATCGCCGTGGCCGAGGCAGCCGTAAGCACAGGCGCTGTCGCCTGCATACATAAGGCTTACTGCCTGACATGTATCTACACCCTGATATTCCATCTTACGTGCAACATTGTCACAATGACCGCCGCAGCGGATGACTGCAACCTTTTTCTCTACAGTACCGGCAGCAACACCGAGTACTGCAGCAATTTCTTCTGCGACATCCGGGCCGCCCGGTGAACAAAGACCATTCTCGGCTTCACCGGCAGCAAGTGCTGTCGCATAACCGTCACAGCCTGAGAAACCGCAGGCACCACAATTGGCGCCCGGCAGACATTCTCTGACTGCCGCCTGTTTTTCATCTACCGGCACTGCAAAAATGATAGATGCAACAGACAAAATCAGACCTGCGATAAGGCCGATAATAAGAACACTGATTACTCCTGTCATTATAGGCCCCTCCTTATCTGAATAAACCGTCTACAAGTCCCTGGAATCCAAGGAATGAACAAGCAACAAGTGACGCTGATACAAGTGTGATCGGAAGTCCCTGAAGTGATTTTGGAATCTTGCTTGATTCAATTCTTCCTCTGACACCTGCAAATAATACCATAGCAAGCATAAAACCAAGGCCGCCGCCTAAAGCGTTGACGATAGATTCTACAAAGCCATAGCCTTCATCAATATTTAATGTTGTAACACCAAGCACTGCACAGTTTGTTGTGATGAGCGGAAGATATACGCCAAGTGCCTGATAAAGGCTTTTCATATACTTCTTTAAGAAAATCTCGATAAACTGTACTAATGCCGCAATAACAAGGATAAATACGATTGTCTGTAAGTAATCCAGATCATTTGGTGTTAATAAAAATGTCTGTAATGGCCATGTTACTGCTGTCGCGATTACCATAACGAAAATAACGGCTGCAGACATACCGACTGCTGTATCAAGCTTCTTTGATACGCCGAGGAACGGACAGATACCTAAGAATTTTGATAAAATAAAGTTATTTGTTAAAATCGCAGCCAAAAGAATCGATACTAAATTTGTTACTGACATTATTTACATCCTCCTTCCGCTGCCTTAGAACATGTTTCATTCATCGGACATCCGCCGCAGCCAAGCTTTGCAGGTTCTTTGCCCTTCTTTTCAGCCAGCTTATTGGCAAGTGCAACAAGCATACCGAATACGAAGAAGCC
>USSL01000208.1 GCA_900557175.1 uncultured Eubacteriales bacterium | reverse complement strand
GGATCGCGTCCAAGCAAATCCTCAATGTCTACATCTTTTAATTTAGATACGCTGACTTCCTCATTGACAAGCTGGTAGACACCCGGTACTTTCTGAACGTGGCAGCCTGTATATTGACATATTTCAACTAATTCTTTAATCGTCTGCTGCTTTACAGAAGGCATCGCAATAATAATCCTGTCAATATGATATTTTTTTACATTTTCTGCAATATCGTTTCTGTCGCCGACAACCGGAATGCCTTCCAAAATACGACCGCGCTTGTTTGGATTATCGTCGATCAAGCAGCGGACTATGTCTGTCAGTTCTCCGCTCGTACGATACTCTTTAATTAAAATAGCTGCCGCCGCGCCTGCACCGACAATCATAATGTTATGTCTGTTTGTATTGTGTCCGGCGTACCGTCCGCGGAGACGGCGTGCAAGACGATAACTTAAACGGACAAAACAGGTTGAAAAGAACATAAGGATCCATCCAAAAAGGTAAAACGATAATGGCATCCGTACTTTCCACACAGTCAGTGCCGCCGACACGATTGCCGACACAATTGAACCGGCAAAAGTATATATAATTTCGTTAATGCCGACATATGTCCATATACTTTGATAAAGCTTAAAAAGCTTATACACAACAAGCGTGACAAAAATCGACACTGCTGCATAAAAAATATAACCACTGATGTATTTTTCCGGTATATCAAATATTGCTAAATCAAATCGAAGTAAAAGGCTCAATCCATAAGAAATAATCACAGCCAATATATCCGCCGCAACAATGATGTATTTTCTTCTCATAAGTATTCTCCCTCTTTTTGTTATTTGCTTTTCCTTCTGTTTATCCTTAAACTAATAATGCTTAAAGCTGCAATAAATACAGCTAAAACTACTGAAAACAAAAGGCAGCATAAAATAGCTCCGTGAATATAACTTTCCGTAAAGCTTTTCATATATTCCGGCGAATATGTCAGCTTTTCCCCGACATTCATTACAAGTGCTATGATCGGAGGCACTGCCGTTAATATGATTGACGACTCTAAAGCACGAATGACGTATGATATTGTTTTCCGCCGCATTTTTGTAAGTGCATAAATAAACCATATGCAAATCCCAAGGCTGACAAGTATTGCTGATATACCTGCTAGAGCCGCCTTGGAAAGCTCTGACCTGAAAGTGCTGTAATTTAATGTCAGTCCGTTAATCACTGTCTGTTCATAAATACTTGCTGCCTGTCCCAAATAAATATTTAATGCTTCTGTATCCAGCGTGGCCTTGCTTTTTCCTTCTGCTTCCATCATTTCAATGATATTTGCCTTAAGCCGTTCTTTGACTGCCTCTTTATTCAATTCATCTGTATAACCATAAATTCTGTTTGCCGTATATTCTCTTGTAATCGTAATAATTTCTTCGGATTCAAAAATACCGTCATAAATTTCTGTGGACAGCCCTGCCTTTTCTGTAATTTCCGCAAGGCGTTCCTCAATACACTCTGCCTGGGCTGTGTAATAGCCGCTGCCGTTAAGAAGCTTCATAACATGCCCCGGTGTACACATTCCAAGCAAAAGTGCCGTGACATATGAAAAGCCTGTAATTAAAACGATCATAATCACTGTGACAACACGCATTAACAGTTTTCGTAATTTTCCTCGTTCTGACATTATTTAATCCTTTAAAAAGTAATTGATAAGTTCGATTTCCGGTCCGGAAACTTTCTCTAAATAAACAAAAAAGCGTTCCTCTCTCCGTCCCGATATTCTGTAAAACGGATAACATGTATATAAAACAACCTGCTCTGTCTCAGAATCAAGACGACAGGCATCCTTCTGAGTTTCGTTGACAATGGTATATTCAGACACAACATACTCAAATGTCCCATAATCCGTTGTCAATACAAATTTATCGCCGATTTCGACATCCGCAAGCGGTGCAAAATCCAAATCATTATGTGCCGACATCAATGTTGTCTTTCCGCAGCCCGGAATCCACGATGCCGGATATGTACCTATACCGTATTTTAAAACTTCTCTGTTATCTCCGAAAAGAACTGCTGAATTTATGCCAAGGCGCTCACATGTCAGTGTGCCGTACTGATCACCGATGTTTGGTTCCTCAATGACCTGTTTTTTGCCTGAAAACGGAATTTTTTCAGGTTCATTTGATTCGGCCTCTTTAAATATACTTTGCACATCGCTGACAAAATACGAATCTCCCGAATGGACGAGGCGCAGTACTTTTTGTGAAAATGAATTTTCAAGCGGAGAAAATCCAAAAATAATAATAATTCCTGAAATTATAGACAAGAGTAATGGCATACAAATGTATGCCATTACCCAGTGAGCTTTTTTATTTTTTCTGTGATTATCGCTCATGAGCATCTCCTGATGTTATGCAAAAAGCTTTTTCTTTTTTGCCACTACTGCACATCCGCCAAAAACTGCTACTGCTGCTATAACCATAATGATTGTCGCTGTATAATCAGCGCCTGTCTGTTTAATCGGATCTGAGGCATTTGATGTAACGACACCAACGCCATTTCCTTCATAAACAATTTTTACTCCGACTGCCTCTGCCGCCGCAATTACATGAGCAATAAGCTCATTCATCAAATTTTCGTCTTTTCTTACAACGTCAACACCTTTTGATGCAATCTCGCCTTTTACGTATGCAATCTCATCAAGCGCTGCCTGATACTGCTCGTCTGTGATAACGCCTTCATAATTTGCCACTGAATTATAAGCATTCTGGAATGTTGCACTGTCCTGTACGCCTAAATCCGTAGCTGCGCTCATCATCTCATCAAGGATTGACTGTTTCTTGTTTGTTGCTGCAAATGCTGTCATGCTTAAAGATAAAGTAAGTACAACCATCATTAACAGCGCCATCATTTTTTTCTTTCTCATTTTAATTACCCCTTTTCTTATTTATTCTTCGCCGCCATAATAGCCGCCATAATGGCCATAATAACCGCTATATTTACCATAGTAACCTTTTTTGTCCAAATCAACCTTGTTTAATACAGCGCCCAAAATACGGCATCCGCTCTTACTAAGCTGTCCCTTTATCTTTTGTGCTGTCTTGTAGCTGATTCTATTGTTTTCTATAACCATAACCGCACCAACGGCATGACTCGCGATAACCGCGGCATCAATAACCGCACCGAGCGGCGGACAATCGATAATAATATAGTCAAAAACTTTTTTCAGGCTTGAAATCATCGCCGAAAACTTTGAAGAACTTAAAAGCTCTGATGGGTTTGGCACTGATTTTCCTGCAAATATCATATAAACATTCTTAATATTTGTCTGACAGAGAATATTATCCAGCTTATCAAGTCCTGCCAAATAATGACTCAGACCATTAACCGCCTTATCCGCCTGATGTCTGCTGAAAAGAACGGATTTGCGTATATCAGCATCGACAAGTACAACACGTTTTCCTGTTTCTGCCAAAGATTTCACAAGATTAAAAGATACTTCTGACTTTCCTTCATTTGCCATACAGCTTGTCATGGCAATTGTTTTTATATCATCTCCACAGAAAATGATATTTGTGCGAAGCTGCTTATAGGCCTCATTCATCTTCGCATTCAGCTTTTCTACATGATTCAATGTAATATTAATCATGCCTGTTCACCTCCGCACTTTCTATCATTTGATTATTTTTCTTTTTTTTGCCTTTTTGTTTAGTTTTCTCCGGTATCACACCAAGTGTTGTCATACCAAGATACTTTTCAATATCGTCTTCGGATTTAATCGAATCATTCATTAAATACATAGTGATAATAATACCACATGCAATAACGATGCCTGCTAAACCGCCGAGAACACAATTTTTCTTAAGGCTTGGGCTGACCGGGGATTTTGGTTCTACCGCCTGTTCAAAAACATTCGGCTTATCTGTTCCCATAATGTCGGCAACCTTTTCCGCTGAGACTTCGGCAACCGTATTGGCCAGCTTCTGAGCAGTTTGTGGCACAGCGTCTTTTACGGTAATCGTAAGT
>USSL01000207.1 GCA_900557175.1 uncultured Eubacteriales bacterium | reverse complement strand
ACAAAAAAGAGGATGGTTCCGTTATAATATTTCAAAAGGGAGGACTCCAAATGAGAAAAAGGAGAGCGTTCGCATTTGTTTTAACATTTGCGATGATATTCTCGGCCTTTTTAGGCTATCTGCCATCTTTTTCACAAAAGGCGATGGCGGCAGAAACACCGGTTTATATGGCACATCTTAAATCCGGTGCGGGCAATGGTAACGGTCATTTTGGCAATGGTAATCCGGAAGCATTTGCATTATCCGATGCCAAAACAGTTACAAACGAAGACTTCAGCTTTAAATTAAAAGTTGGAAGTACGAAGACGGATACGAGACTTCGTTTTGTAACAAAATATGCCAGTGATACACAGTGGGGCTATGTTGCTTACGACGGTATGGATAATCACTGGTTCTATGAGTTTAAAAACGGTAATAAAGCAAATTATCCGAACTTTACAGGCGGTACATTGCCTGAACTGAATCAGAATGATATTGTCAGCTTTTCGGGAAGCTACACAGATCAGGGACTTAAGCTTACTGTAAATAATGAGACAAGCGGCAAAAGCGGTACAGCTTATGCAAACAATGCAGATTTTCTTGCATTAAAAGATGTTGCGGGACAGATTGGTTTTGGTGCGGCAACTTACAATACGTCTTATACAGACATCTATTTTTCAGATGTTGTTGCAGGCGGTAAGACTTACACAGCCGATGATTATGCAAACTGGTCTATCTACAAAGGCGACACAATTACAAGTCAGACATGGGAGCCGAAGGTAGATGTTTCCGACAGCGGCAGCGGCGAGACAGAGGAGACCGGTGAAACAGGAGAAACCGGTGAGACAGAGCTGACACCGGAGCCGGGTGAAGGTACAAAGTGGATTTCTGTTGAAGGCGGTCCTAAAAATGGCGGCGGTCATGCTTACGGCAATGCAGGCGTCGCAGCACCGGCATTTTTGCTTGATACATCAAAGACAATGCCAAAGGACGGCACATTAAGCCTTAAGTTTCGTCCGATGACGAATGATATGAACTTTGGTATTTTCTATACATACGGCGATGATAATAACTGGTTTTATGTTGGCTATGACAAAACAAGCAAGTGGTATTATCAGTATAAGTTAAATGGCTCTGAGCAATATCCGAAGCTTGCAGGTCTGCCTGATCCTGTACCGGGAGAGACAATGAATATTCAGATTTCACTTTCCCGTGAATCGTTAAGCGTTGTTGTCAATGGTGAGAAGGCAACGACAAGTGCGCCAAATCTTTATAAGTTAACAGAGCAGCTTAACGGCAAAGGTAAGTTTGGTGTGAAAGCCAATGCTCAGACAAAAGTACAGTTTGCCAATATGACTTTAAATGGCGAAAACTGCATGGATGATACATGGGACTGGTGTGCAAAGCGCGATGGTCAGGTATCGAATGTAACTTACACAAAGACAGCGCCGGTCACAGGTACAGTTAAAAATGCGAAAGGTGAAGCAATTGCAGAGGCAACTGTAAGAATCGGTGCGGATTCTGCAGAAACAGACACAGCAGGTGCTTTTGAGTTTAAAGCGATTGAGGAAGGCACATACAAGACAGCTGTGACAGCGCCGGGCTATCAGGCATATGAGCAGGAACTCAAAGTGTCTGCAGATAAAGAAAATAAACTTGAAGTGACACTTGAGGAAAAGACACCGCTGAATCTTGATGATTATGATAAGATTTCTTCAGATTATATGGATGTTTATGTCGGCAGGGAATTTCCGGTTGTCGCAAGATATGCCTTAAAGGCAGATCCTGAGACATACTTCCGCGGTCAGGAAACAGAAGTTAACACAATTAAGATTAACGGCAAAGCAATTGAGCCGACAAATGTTAAAGTTGAAAAGGCAGGCAATGCACAGACATATGCGATGACACTTGCCGATGCCGAGACAGGTATCAATGTCAATATGACAGTCAAAATCAGCGTCAATGACAATGACCTCACATGGGAAGTGACTTCTCTTGAAAAAGGCGAGGGCTGCCCTGCGATTGCATCAATTGATATTTCAGAAATGAATCTTGTCGGTGTTGATGCTGTTGAGAAAGAAGCTGTCTTTGATGGTGCGAAGGCTTCATCTGATACAAATGTTTTCGGTGATGTTAAAATAACATGGGACAACGGTTTTTCACCATCTGCTGTTGACGGTTACCTTTATGGTTTCCTCACAAACGGCAAGTTAAGCGCCGGCCTTTGGAGTAACTCTGAGGCAGAGGGCGACAAGCGTGTTATTTTAAATAACGGCGCAGATACAATGGGACTTTCAAGTGCTGTATGGTATTACGAACGCGGTGATAAGAAAGGTCAGAACCGTACAGATCTTACATATCCAATCAGTGAGCTGCCTTGCACAAAGGTGTGTATCGCGGGTGATATGAACGAAGATAAAGAGTTGGATTGGAACGATGGCGCGGTTGCTTTCAGAGATATTATTAATATCCCTCAGGGCGCAGAAGACATCAAAGACCTTGTCAACTACCGTATCGTTATGAACTTTGCAAGTATGGCGCCAAACCCATTCTTAGCAACAGCAGATAATATTAAGAAAGTTTATCTTGCAACAGACGGACTGCCTCAGGCTGTCATGTTAAAGGGTTACGGCAATGAAGGCCATGACTCTGCAAACTCTGAATATGCCGACGTTGCTGAAAGAGAAGGCGGCATTGAAGATTTCAAAAATTTAATTAAGATTGCACATGATTATGATGCTGAAATCGGTATTCATATTAATGCACAGGAAGCATATCCGGAGGCAAAATCGTTTAATGATACGATGGTGAATAACGGCGCTTCTACAGGCTGGGGATGGCTTGACCAGTCCTTCGTTATTGATAAGCTCTGGGATTTAGGTTCACAGGCAAGATACAAACGTCTTGTACAGTTATATGACCGTATTAACGGCACAAGCTTCTACAGCGGTAAGTGGGAAAACGGTGAATATGTTAAGAAGTCTGAGGGTACAGTTGCCGATAAAGCGACAATTGCCGCAGATGCTAAAAACAGACCGGACAATATGGACTTCATTTACCTCGATGTATGGTATCAGGATGCATGGGAGACAAGACAGATTGTTGATGAAATTAATGCACTCGGATGGCGTTTCTCGACAGAGTTCCCATACGAAGGCGAATATGATTCAACATGGTCTCACTGGGCAACAGATACAAACTATGGCGGTAGCGCAACAAAGGGTTACAACAGTGATATTATCCGTTTCTTAAGAAATGATTTAAGAGACGTTCAGGTGCTGAATAATCCGGCATTTGGCGGTACGGCAGATAATCCGCTGCTTGGCGGCTTTAAGCTCTACGGTTTTGAGGGCTGGGGCGGCAATCAGGATTTTAATCATTATATTAAACAGACATTTTTAGAGAACCTTCCTACAAAGTTCCTTCAGCATTATCAGGTTTATGACTGGGAAAACTATGAAGCAGGACAGTCACCGGTCGGCAATCATGAAAAAGAAATTACATTAAAGAACGGCAACGATACAGTTGTTGTTACAAGAAACGAGAAACAGAGAAGCGATATCAATATCGAGCGTACAATTAAATTAAATGATACAGTTGTATTAAACGATGTTGCATACTTACTTCCATGGACAGACAGTGATACAAAAGAAGAAAAGCTCTACCACTTCAATCTTGACGGCGGTCAGACAACATGGCAGCTTTTAGACGGCTGGAACAGCCTTGGCACTGTTGTTGTTTATGAGCTTTCAGATCAGGGACGTATCAATCCTCAGACAGTCAATGTCTCCGGCGGTTCTTTCACATTTGATGCAAAACCGACAACACCATATGTTGTTGTTAAGGGCGAGGCATTAAAGACATTAAAGAACGGTTTCGGCGAAAAGGATTATGTTGCAGATCCTGGTTTTAACGGTTACGCAGGCTATGGTGAAAAGTTATCTGAGAAGACATGGACAGGCGATATTGCGGATGCATCTGTCGGTGTTGAAAAATCAAAAATCGGCGATCAGAGAC
>USSL01000206.1 GCA_900557175.1 uncultured Eubacteriales bacterium | reverse complement strand
ATACCTGTCAGCACAATTTCCCGGTAGTCATTTTCAGTAAGATGCCGCACTTCATCAATAATATCCTCCGGCTGACGGCTTCTTACGCGGCCTCTCGCATACGGAATAATGCAATATGAGCAAAACTGATTGCAGCCATCCTGTATTTTAATATAAGCTCTGCGGTGCTCACTCGTCTCATGGATGGACAGTGTTTCATAATCCGGCGTATGATTAATATCAATCAGAGCACTTGCACTGTCTTTGCCCGCCTGCTTCATATAATTTTCAACAATACCGACAATATCTTTTTTCTTATTATTGCCGACAACGATATCCACCATCGGATCCTCTAAAAGCTTCTCACCGGCTTCCTGAGCATAACAGCCCGCCGCAGCCACAATCGCCTACGGATTTTTTTTCTTCGCACGGTGAAGGATTTGTCTTGACTTTCTGTCTGCAATATTCGTCACTGTGCATGTATTTATAATGTAAACATCCGCTGCCTCGTTAAAATCAACAATCTCATAACCGGCCGCACGGAACAATTCGTTCATAGCATCCGTTTCATATTGATTCACCTTGCAGCCTAATGTATAAAATGCCACTTTTTTCATCTGCACTCTCCTTTAATTTTTTTAATTTTAAAAGCTGTAATCATATTGACTTTTTAGCCGCCTGAATGTAGTATATAAGTATAAAATAAAAAAATACGAACATTGAAGGGGAGTCCAAGGTATGAAAACAGTAGAAATTTGTCTTGATTCAATCGATAAAGTAAAGGCTTTCGTCAACGAAATCACACGCTTTGACAGCGAATTTGATTTAATCTCCGGAAGATATGTTATTGACGCCAAATCTATTATGGGTATCTTCAGTCTTGACTTATCAAAACCAATCACATTAAACATTCACGCCGAAAAGAATCTCGATGAGATTATGAATGTCATTAAACCTTTTATCGTTGAATAATTTCGGTGTTAATTTTTTTCTTTTTTCTCATAATTATTTTTAAGGCCGCAGGCATTTTGCCGTATGCGGCCTTTCCTCTTTTATTGTGCCGCGGACAACTGCCCGCGGCACAATGATGATCCGTCAGAAATTTCCGTCTGCATATTATTCACAGATGATAACTTCTCTTTCTGTCACAGCTCTCTCAATCATTTCATCAATGACATCAGCAAGATGCCGTTCCGAGCGTTCGATTGCCTTCAAATTCGGCTTTGTCACCGGATGCTTTGCCACAAAAATTGTACAGCAATCCTCAAACGGCTGGATGGATGTCTCGAAAGCGCCGATTTTTTCAGAAATGGCAACAATATCATTTTTATCAAAGCCAATCACCGGACGGTAGACAGGCAGTGTACAGACAGCATTTGTCGCCGCCAGTGACTGCAGTGTCTGACTTGCCACCTGACCGATGCTCTCACCTGTAATCAGTCCCAGCGCCCGATTTTCCTTTGCGATCATTTCCGCAATTTTCATCATATAGCGGCGCATAATAATTGTCAGCTCATCATGAGGACACTTTTCATAAATTGCAAGCTGGATTTCTGTAAAGTTAATAATATGCAGCTTAATCGGTCCTGAATAGCGGGCAACAATTTTTGCCAGATCAACAACCTTCTGCTTCGCACGCTCGCTTGTATACGGCGGCGCATGAAAATATGTTGCCTCTAAAACAACGCCGCGCTTTGCAATCATATATCCGGCAACCGGACTGTCAATACCGCCGGATAATAAAAGCATTGCCTTACCGTTACTGCCGACAGGCATACCTCCCGGCCCTGGAATGGATTTCGAATAAATATAGCCTTTGCTCCGCAGCTCAATATTGATCAGCACCTCCGGCTGACGCACATTGACAGAAAGCTCAGGAAACCGTTCCAAAAGATACTCACCCATATCCGCATTAATTTCCATAGATACCTTCGGATAACGCTTATCGGCACGTCTTGACTCCACCTTAAATGTGAAGTTTTTCTGCTCATAAGCACCCTCGATATAATCACCAACCGTTTTTGTCAGGTTTTCCCATGAATAATCACTGCAATAAACAACCGGACAGATTGCCACAATACCGAAAACGCGCTGGAGTGCTGTCACAACTTCATCGTAATCATAATCCGACTTCATATTGACGTAAATACGCCCCTGCTCCTTTGTCACTTCATAGTCGCCTGTACCCTTTAACGAAAACTGAATCTGACGGATCAGCGCATCCTCAAACAAATATCTGTTTTTGCCCTTTAAACCAATCTCGCCATATTTAATTAAAAAAGCTTCATATTTTATCATCGTCTTCCTCCTGCAGTATATCTTCTGAGCATCGGTACAAGTACTTTAAGCTGTCCGATACAATAATCAAGTTCCTCTTTTGTCGTTTCAAGACAGAAGCTGAAACGCAGCGTCGCATCCAAATACTTTTTACCGACGCCAATAGCTTTTAATGTGCCGCTGATGGCCGGATGGTTTGATGAACACGCCGAGCCTGACGACACGTAGACGCCTTTTTCTTCAAGCGCGTGCAAAAGCACCTCCGCTCTTATATTTTCAAAAGAAGCGCTGACAATATGAGGCGCCGGGCCTTTTGAAAAGCTGTCCGCCTCATCTGTACGGTTTTCAAAGCCATTAATAACAACACTATCGATTGTTTTTAACTGTTCTATGAAATTATGGCGCAATGCATATAAATTTTCAATCTTTGCATCAAAATTGTCATAAACTTCCTTTGCCGCAGCACCGATACCTGCAATTCCAGGCACATTTTCCGTGCCCGACCGCATATCCTTTTGCTGTCCGCCGCCCAAAATCAAAGGTTTTACTTTCACTCTGTCCTTAATATAAAGAACACCGACGCCCTTTGGCCCGTGAAGCTTATGACCGCTGATACTGAGCATATCAATGTGAAGCCTTGAAGGATAAATTCTCAGTTTCCCAAATCCCTGTATGGCGTCCACATGAAATAAAATCTCAGGATTGTATGCTTTAATCACAGCGCTGATTTGATCCAGCGGCTCGATTGTGCCAATCTCATTGTTGACACACATCACGGACACAAGAATCGTATCCTCACGAAGCGCCGACTTCAATGCCTCTATTAAAACCATGCCATGTTCATCCACCGGAAGATAAGTCACCTCAAAGCCTTCCGCTTCAAGAGCAATAAGCGGATTGTAAACAGACGCATGTTCAATGGCTGTCGTAATAATATGACGGCCCCTGCGGCAGTTCGCTCTTGCCGCACCAATAAGCGCCATATTGTTTGACTCCGTGCCGCCCGATGTAAAGATAATTTCCTTTTCCTGCACCTTTAAAATATCCGCAAATATTTTCTTTGCTTCCTTTATATACTTTTCAGCGTCAACGCCTTTCATATGCAGCGATGACGGATTGCCGAAATCCTCGGACATTGTTTGCATCATTACATCCCGGACATCGGGATAGACCTGCGTTGTCGCCGCATTATCCAAATAAGCTATCATTTTTATCGCCTCACTCATCTAATTCAAACATCAGCACCGCAAGCGCTGCAAGACCTGCGGTTTCTGTTCTTAAAATACGTTTTCCAAGTGTTATCGGCAGGGCGCCGGCTTCCGAGGCCATCTCAATCTCTGTCTCATCAAAGCCGCCCTCCGGCCCGATAAAAATACCGATACTTTTCTTTCCTTTAAGGCTCCGGATACATTCCCGCGCAGCATCCATCCCTTTTGCCTTTTCATATGGGATAAGCACGGCATCCATCGCCTTTGCTGCCGCAAGCGCCGTCTTAAAATCAACCGGCGCTGCCACATTCGGAATCAGACCGCGTCCCGACTGCTTTGCCGCACTCTCTGAAATGCCCTGCCAGCGCGCCAGCTTTTTGGCTTCCTTTTTTGCATCCAGCTTCACAATCGTGCGCTTTGTCACAACCGGTACAATTTCATAAACGCCCAGTTCAACCGCCTTTTGTATAATCAGCTCCATCTTATCCGCTTTTGGAAGCCCCTGAAAAAGCGTCAGCTTTGCAGGAAGCTCCACGTAGGAATCCCACGAATTTTCAATCGAAACAACAACCTTGT
>USSL01000205.1 GCA_900557175.1 uncultured Eubacteriales bacterium | reverse complement strand
TTCCTTGTATGGGAGGACTTGATGTTTGCCTGCTCGACATATCTTTTAACAGAGGAATTTGAAGCTAATATTACAGTTGAAATTGAGCAGAATATAAGAAGAATCCGCCATCACGCCTGCCTTGGCTTATGGTGTGGCAACAACGAGATGGAGGGAATGATTGTCGAAGGCTATACGACAGATCCGCATCTTTTAGGCGATTATACGAGAATGTACAGCTATGTTATTCCTAAAATTGTAAATAGAGAAGATCCGGACGCCTTCTACTGGCCGTCAAGCCCGTCATCAGGCGGTGACTTCGATGATCCTCAGGACGAGACAAGAGGCGACGCTCACTATTGGCAGGTATGGCACGGCTACAAGCCGTTTACGGAATACAGAAAGCACAACTTCAGATATTGTTCTGAGTTTGGTTTTGAATCAATGCCGGCAATGAAAACAATTGAGAGCTTTACAGAACCTAAGGACAGAAATCTGTTCTCATACGTGATGGAAAAACATCAGAGAAGTGAAAACGGCTCTGCAAAGATGATGGTTTATATGTCCCAGTATTTCCCGTATGCCAAAGATTTATCCCATCTTGTGTATGCTTCCCAGTTAATGCAGGCGCAGGCAATGCGTTATGCTGTAGAACACTGGCGGCGTCACAGAGGCGAATGTATGGGCGCTGTCGTATGGCAGTTAAATGACTGCTGGCCTGTATCGTCATGGTCGTCCATCGACTACTTCGGACGCTGGAAAGCGCTGCACTATTTTGAACGCCGTTTCTTTGCGCCGATTTTAGTTTCGTGCCATGAAGAAAGTCTTCTGTCACAAAATCCTTACGTGAACTGCCGTCCGTTTGATGTGGAAAAGAGTATTCGGCTCCATGTGGCAAACGAGACACTAAAAGAAGCGAAGGTGACGGTGCGCTGGTCGCTTAGAAACAGCAAATCCGAAATCATTGGCGAGGAAAAGAGTGCAGAGGTTACAATTGCACCGCTGTCCGGCGAGTGGCTTCCAAAAGAAGAATTTGCCGATGCCGATTACCTTGAGCATCATGTATTTTACAGCTGCGAAAAGGACGGAGAGATTATCTCTGAGGGCAGTGTGCTTTTCTCAATGCCGAAGTTTTACAATTATACAGATCCGCAGCTCAGTGTGCGCCGCGAAGGCAATGAACTGATTGTTACATCCAAAGCCTATGCGGCATCGGTTGAGCTTCTCAATGAAAACGAGGACTGGGTGCTTTCTGATAACTACTTCGATATGGAAGCCGGAGAAAAGAGAGTACATATCCTTGAAGGTGATGCAAAAGAAATCAGCGTCAGAAGCGTTTATGATATTGCGTAATTAAATAAAAGCGAGTATATCCCGGAGAGTTCAGGCTTTCCGGGATTTTTTATGACATAGGAAATTGCTTCCTATGTCATAAAAAAGCTCCGCGAGGGATATCTGGCGCGCAAAGCGGCGCAAGTCCCTTGGGGACTGAGAAATTTAAAATAGTTGACAATAGTATAGAAATATCTATTTCCCGACAGCCCCTGTTTTGATATGTTAAAATTTTAATATTTCCATAAAATCATCTTTGGTCATGGTGGAAATGGATGTGCCTTGACCGTCCAAAATCTGTTGAGCCAGTTTGTATTTACTTTCTTGCAATTCAATAATTTTATCTTCAATCGTATTTTGGGCAATCAATTTAAATACAATTACCTGTTTATCCTGACCGAAGCGGTGGGCGCGGTCGGTTGCCTGATTTTGGGCTGCCAGATTCCACCATGGATCGAAATGAATGACAATATTGGCTGCCGTTAGGTTTAATCCTGTGCCACCGGCTTTTAAGGAAATTAAAAATACGGGAACATCATCGGAATTAAATTTCTCAACAAGGAGAATACGTTCTTCTTTTGATGTCTGACCGGTTAACTTATAATGTGAAATTTTCTCTTGTCTGAGGCGCTTCTCAAGAATTGGAAAGATGCTTGTGAATTGAGAAAATATCAATACTTTATGATTTCCCGATATTGCCTGATGGACAAGTTCCATGCATGCATCCAGTTTACAGGCAGTTTCCTTATAATTCTCGTACAGAATTTGTCGTAACTTTGTCAGTTCGGCCAATATTTGAAGCTTGTCTTTTTGAACATCTTCAGTACTCTGATTTTTAAGAGTATTCATAAGCTGTATTGCATGAGCTTCATATATTTTTCGCTGTTCCGGTTCCATGTTGGTATATACAACCTGCTCTATTTTTTCGGGAAGCTCTTTTAAGACTTCGTTTTTAATTCGGCGGAGTATAAATGGGGCAATCATCTTTTTGAGTCTGTCTGTAATCTGTGCATCTTGATTTTGTACAATCGGAAGTTCATAGCAATTACGGAATTTTTCGTATGTTCCTAAAATGCCCGGCATCAGAAAATCAAAGATACTCCATAATTCACTTAAACGGTTTTCAATAGGAGTACCGGTTAAGGCAAAACGGATATCAGCTTGGATTTTCTTCACAGCTTTGGCAGCTTGTGTGCCGTGATTTTTTATGTTCTGTGCTTCGTCAATAACTTCCGTGTCAAAATGGCAGTCTGCATATAAGCGTAAATCTCTTTTAATCATGTCATAAGATGTAATCCATACATTGCTATTCTTATCATTCGTGATTAAGCTTTCGCGCTGGGCAGCATTGCCTGTAATCACATTTACTTTAAGCTCCGGCGCAAAGCGGTTGAGTTCACGCTTCCAGTTATAGACAAGGGAGGCCGGACAAATAATAAGGTGTGGAAGGTGCACGGCGTCAGTCTGTTTTCTGTAGAGCAAATAGGCAATCATTTGAAGGGTTTTTCCAAGGCCCATATCATCAGCGAGAATACCTCCAAATCCAAGATGGGCAAGGGTGTTAAGCCATCGAAAACCTGTTTTTTGGTATTCGCGGAGTGTCTGAGATAGGGAGAGAGGCACAGAATAATCACTGTCCTCCACATTTTTCATATCGCGGATGATTGCCTTATAATCTGCGTTGCGATCTACATGAAGCGCGGCATCTTTTTTGCGCAGTATTTGGTCAATATAGCAGGCTCTGTATTTTGGAACTTCAATATTTTCATCTGCCAAATCTTTTGCCGATAAACCAAGTCCGTCAAGCAATTCAGTCAATGTTGACAACGCATTATCTTCCAGCTTTATATAGTTTCCGTTTTTCATGCGGTAGTATTTTTTCTTTTTCCGATAACTATCCAATATGCTGCTCAGTTCATTGTTAGAAAAGGCATCGCTTTGTACATTCAGATCAAGAAGACCGCTCTTTAGTGCGATACCGATATGAGCTTTTGGTGAATGTATGAGCTTTTTTCCTTTGATTGCGCTTGTTGCATAGACGGTGCCGTCTTCTTCAAGCTGACCGATGCCTGTATTTAATAAATGATACATGCGGTCGTCATCATCAGAGGCAAAATATAAAACCTTTTCAGAAAAATCTTCATTTGGAAAATAAGAACGGCCTAAATTGACAGCCCGGAGTTCCTTAGTGCGGTCATGGTATTCATTGGCAAAACTTGGTGGATTTAAAAGGTTATAAGTCTCATCGCCATAGGTTCCGGTTGTTTTTAATGTAACACGACCGTTTTCATCATCCAAATAGTAGGTAATTTTTGCTTCTTTTGGTTTAAATTCATCTAAATTTAATTTTGCCTTAGTAAGTACATTGGCTTTTTGAAGTTCAGGGAGAACTGATCCGCAAAAAGCAGGCATATCTTTTCTTGCAATACAGTACACGGATTCTTTTTTTGTGTCTGCCAGTGCGAAAAAGTATCCGGCAGAGGAAACAACATCTGCAGAACATGGATACAGTATATCTTTTATAATGGCATAGTATTTAATACGGCCGCTCAGAAATACCAATGGCGGAATTTTTATGGAGAAGCTGCCATCGTCATTTTCACTTAAAGAAAGTTTTACAGGTAATTCTTTTTTTGTAAAATGCAATGCAGTTATATTCGAATTGGGCGATTCAAATTCTATCGTCTTTCCACAGTTTATTTCGTAAAATACATCCCAAAGGTCTGCAGATAAAGG
>USSL01000204.1 GCA_900557175.1 uncultured Eubacteriales bacterium | reverse complement strand
CTCCGAAGGAGATTGGCACGCAGCTGCTCCTGCTGCATTTTTAAAAGCGCCGCCTTCTTTTCCTGCTCGGTCGCCTCTTTTTCAAAGGTCAGTGCCGCCTCATTGAGCATAGCTATCAAAAGGCTGTATTCAAAATTTGGAATCGTTTCACCATTTGGCAGCTCTATACCGATGACAGCAAAGGTTTTATCACCTGCAGCAATCGGAAGATAAATTGCCTGCGCCATCGGCAGCGTATGCGTCGTCGCCCCCGCCCTGTGTCCGTTTAAGTAAACCCATTGGGCAACCGCTCTTTCCTGCGCCGTATCTAAGCTTTGCATTGCTTCCGGCAATGTGTCCTCTGCCTGAAACTTTCTGGGACCGACAAGATGTCCGTCATCCTCCCAGTAAATAAGTACAGAACGGTTTAAAAGCTTCACAACCTGACCGCATATTTCCTTTAAAAGCTCATCCAATGTCTTAATGCGCCGCAGTTTTCTGCTATTTTCAAGAAGAATTGATGTCCTGTAGGCAACCCGGGCGCTCTGACTGACATTGCTCCGCATTTTTAAAAGCAGGGACGATGTAATAAAGGCGACAATGAACATTGTACCAAACGTAATAAAGTGACTTTTATCGTAAGCATTAAAACTATATTTTGGCACAGTAAAAAAGAAACTGTAGGTCAGCACACCGAAGGCTGCAGACACAAGAGAATAAATTCTCCGGTCGGTATACAGGGCAGTCATTACGCAGCCCAAAATATAAAGCATTGTAATATTGGCTTCTGAAAACCGCCATTCCCTGAAAATAAACGCCATACACGTCGTTAAAAATAAAATACCTATAATTTTTAAAAGATTTACAAATACAGATGCATGTTCCTCCGTATTTGCACGCTTTTCCCGTTTTTTTTGCCCGCCTCCCCTGCTTCTGTTATATGGAAATGAGCTTGTGTCCGGAATAATATAGATATCTAAATTGGGCGCATAATTGATAATCTGTTCAGACAGCGTCATTTTCGACGCACCGAAAAAATTGCGGTGAGTTGTCCGCCCCATGACAATTTTTGAAACATTGCCGACCTTTGCATATTCTGCAATCTGATAAGCCACATCCTCGCCGAAAACTGTTATAATCTCTGCCCCGAGCGCCTTCGCAAGACGGATATTGCTCTCAAGCATTTTCTTTGCTTTCTCATCGCTGTTTTGAATATCCGGCGTTTCCACACAAAGCGCCGTAAATTTTGCGCGGAAGGCATAGGAGAGCCGTGCCGCCGTCCGTATCACCTTTGCACATGTGGGAGATGGCGAAATACAGGTCAGCACATGCTCACCTGTATAATAATCCGTTTTTCCGCTGTTTTCTCTTTCCTCCTCCGCAAGACGGTTCACTCTGTCCGCCGTGCGCCGGAGCGTAATTTCTCTTAAAGCAATCAACTTCTCCCGAGTAAAAAAATTTTCAAGAGCACGCTCAGCCTGCCCCTTTTTATAAATCTTGCCTTCTTTCAGGCGGTCTATTAAATCATCCGGCTCTATGTCCACAACCTCAACCTGATCGGCCTCATCAAAAACTCTGTCAGGCACCGTTTCCTTAACGCGGATGCCCGAAATATTGCCGACAAGATCATTAAGGCTCTCAAAATGCTGGATATTCACTGTCGTATAAACATTGATTCCGGCATCCAAAAGCTCATCAATATCCTGATACCGTTTCTGATGCCTGAGCCCCGGCGCATTTGTGTGGGCAAGCTCGTCGACAAGAAGTATCTTCGGCTTTCTTTTCAGCGCCGCATCTAAATCAAGCTCACGAAGCTTTACCCCCTTATAAGCAACTAAGCGGGGAGCAATCGCCTCGATGCCGTCTTCCATCGCCATTGTCTCCGGTCTTGCATGAGGCTCAATATAGCCTGCGACAACATCTATACCGTTCTTCTTTAAATCGCGGGCGGCATCCAGCATGGCAAAGGTCTTGCCGACACCGGCGCAGTAGCCTAAGAAAATCTTCAGCCTGCCTCTGTCGGCGTTTTTGCTTTTTATTTCCTCCGCTTTAATCCTTTTCAAAATTTCTTCCGGTGCCGGTCTTTGCTCATCCATTGCCATCCTCCATTCGTCTTTTAGTTATTATAGCCTATAGCATTTGCAATCGCAATATTTGCCTTTAAGACGTTCATTTTATCCTCGCCAAAAATTCCAAGTACCTTGCCCTCTGCAGCATCTTCTATAATCTGATTGACTTCACTCTCAGAAAGCCCCGTTTTCTCACAGATCAGAGGCACCTGAACCTTTGCTGCCTGAATACTGATATGAGGATCAAGTCCCGAACCAGAGGCTGTCAGTAAGTCTGCCGGAATATCCTCGGCTTTAACACCCGGATGAGTTTCTAAAAACGCTGCCATATCCGCCTCAACACGTTCCTTTAATGCCGGATTTGACGGGCCATAATTAAATGTACCGGAAGCCACACCCGCATATTCATCCTCTGTGCCGGCATAAACGCCGTCCTCTGTGTAAGTATTATAATTGACAGAAGAAATTCTGCCTTTAAAAAAACAGTCATCTGTAAATTTCTGTCCGACAACGGAAGAACCGACAGCTTCTTCGGCTGTTTTTACAGGATTGCCATTTTCATCAACAAGACTGCCGTTTGCCTGTACCGGGAAAATAAGCTGGCTCACACCCGTAAGCGCCAGCGGATAAACAACTGAGCATAACAGCAGCATACATACGGTCACTAAAAAAGCTTTTTTAAACATTTTCAAAAATGATTTCATGTCTGACACTCCTTTTTAACGCCTGCCGGCTGCCGGCTTTTAAAGACCAAGCAGACCGAGCAGCGGCGCAATAATTAAATCAATAATTTTAATACCGATAAACGGAACAATCACTCCTCCGACGCCGTAAATACCCATATTTTTAAGAAGCATCTTTTCCGAACGCATCGGTTTGTATTTGACGCCGCGCATAGCAATCGGAATAAGGCACGGAATAATAATCGCATTAAAAATTAAAGCGGATAAAATCGCACTGTACGTTGTTGCAAGACGCATAATATTTAAAACCTGCATCTGAGGAATGAAAAGCGTAAACATTGCCGGGATAATCGCAAAGTATTTTGCAACGTCATTGGCGATACTGAACGTCGTCAGCGCGCCTCTTGTAATAAGCAGCTGCTTTCCGATTTCCACAACCTCGATAATTTTTGTCGGATCAGAATCAAGGTCAACCATATTCGCCGCCTCTTTAGCTGCGGCTGTACCGCTGTTCATTGCAAGCCCGACGTCCGCCTGTGCCAGCGCCGGCGCATCATTCGTGCCGTCGCCGGTCATGGCAACAATTTTACCTTCGGCCTGCTCCTTTTTAATTTCTTCAATTTTATCTTCCGGCTTACACTCTGCGATAAAACCGTCGACGCCTGCCTCTTTGGCAATTGTTGCCGCGGTAAGCGGATTATCGCCGGTACACATAACTGTTTTGATACCGATTTTCCGAAGCTGCATAAACCGCTCGGCAAGTCCCGGTTTTACAGTATCCTTTAAATAAATGACACCGTAGATCACATTTGCGGCACAGACAACAAGCGGCGTACCGCCAAGCCGTGAAACATCTGTCACAATGCCGTCCAAATCCTTCGGAACTTTTCCGCCTTTTTCTGTCACATATGCCTTGATTGCTTCGCTGGCGCCCTTTCTTACCTCAGTACCGTCTGAAAGATTCACACCGCTCATTTTTGTCTGAGCTGTAAACTCGATAAATGTCATCTGCCCTGCAAGGTCATCGGTAATTTTTGTTCCCATATTTTTGCCCAGCTCTACGATGGATTTCCCTTCCGGTGTACTGTCGCTTAAAGAAGTCATCACACTGTAATCAATTAAATCTTCCTTTGAAACACCTTCAACCGGATAGAAATCCGCAGCCAAACGGTTTCCGTAAGTGATTGTACCTGTTTTATCAAGAATCATTGTATCCACATCGCCGCAGGCCTCAACAGCCTTACCGGACATGGCAATGACATTGAAACGGGTGACGCGGTCCATACCGGCAATACCAATAGCAGAAAGCAGTCCGCCAATTGTGGTAGGAATCAAACAA
>USSL01000203.1 GCA_900557175.1 uncultured Eubacteriales bacterium | reverse complement strand
TGTTCGATGAAATCCTCGGTGTTTGAGCTGTTGGCATGTTCTATGGAACAGGTGGAGATTGTATCTTTAAAAGCCTGTTCTAAATGGGTGCGTCCGAGTTCGTGGCTGTAAGTCCATGCTGAGGTTTCGGCGGTTTTTGCATGGATGAAAGCGATTTTCAAATGTCCTGAAGCTGCGGTCTTTAATTTGCTTAAAAGTGAAAGCTGGTGTTTGGTGTTTGGCTGTAAAATAAGAGCAATGGAATTTTCTTCAGAAACCATAAGAAATTCGTCCCATATTTTAGTGAGATTGCGTCCCAAAATGTGCGTTGGTGTTTCAAGCAGCGTGTCATAACTGTAAATAGTAATGTACGAGAGCATAGCATCGGCAATTGTGATAGAAAGTTTTTGACCGCCCTTTGCAATGTATTCCTTTTCAAAGTGAAGATAGTTGGATTTAAAGAGACGCTGGGTGTCTTCGTCCCACGGAGATGATTTATCACAAGCGCCTATAAGCTCGGCAAAGCGGGTGAAACTTCCGGGTTTTGAAAACCACAAATAGTTAATTTTAGTGACTTCGTAAAAGTCAAGAAATTCGTAATAGATGATGTTTTCGCGCGCGTCGGTCTTTTTTGGAATGAGTCTTGTGACGTTGCCGTAAATGCTGGCATTGTTAAAATATTTGGAAACACTGACGCGTTTGTTGCCTTCGATAATATAAAATTTGTTCATGTATTCATATGCTTTGACTGGTTCGCGCTGTCCTTCGGAAAGCCATACATCACTTAGCTTGATCCATTTGTCGGCAAATTCGGATTCATCATCGACGATAGGCATAAAATTGCTTGCAAAAGCGACTGTGCGCGCGTAAGTGCTTGTGCCGACAACAAGATTTAGAGGAATATCAATAAGGCCGAGGTCGATACGGCCTACGATAGAAACGTTTTCTATGATATCATCTAAAATAGGGAGAAACGGCGTTTCTCCCCTTGCAATATGTGTGTAATAGTCTAAAAGACCGTCGTTTAATGCTTTATAATAATCGCTGTTTGGCATAAGACCTCCGTTTGATTACAGACCGCCGATTTCGAAAAAGTAGCTTATCATAACGGTGGCAGGCCCCAATGTTTCAAGACCGAGATTAAAATCGCTGAAGGTGACAAGCTGTGTATTTGGAAAGGCGGACAGTTCTTTTAATAAAGATTGTTTAAATGTAATGTTGTTAAAAGGCTCTCCGTAGAGGACTACAGAGGAGGGACTCAAAATAGTAATGGCATTTTTTATAGCAATCGCAAGGTAAGTGATTGTCCGGTCGATTGCTTTGACAACGATCGGTTCATTTTCATCATAGGCCTGCATAATTGCGTGCATACATAAATTTTCCGGGCTGCCTCCGAGTATTTCGTAGAGCACAGGTGTAAATGTTTCGGATATGAGGTCGGCAATGCTGTGCTCAATGGAATCATAGCTGACAAGTGTTTCAAGACAGCCCTGATTTCCGCAGATGCATGGGCGCCCGTTACTGTCCATAATCATGTGGCCGAGCTCGACGGAAGTATAATCGTAAATGCTTGTTGTCCCCGAAGATATGAGATGGGAACAGCCGACGCCCGGTCCGTATTTGATAAAAAGCATATTGTCGGAAGCGGCGCTTCTTGTCAGAAAAGTCTCGCCGTGGGCAAGGGCGCATATATTGTTTGTAAGAACAACCGGCAGTGACAGGCGCTGTTGAATATATTCGGTGACAGCGACATTGTCTTCCCATATGTCATAGGATTTGACGCTGATACCGTGCAGTGTGTCAACAACACCTAAGACTGAGACACCGATACCGAGCAGTTTTTTGTCCTGAATTGCAGCGGCGTTTGTGATGAATCCGGAAAGGTAGGTGCATATTTTGTCAAGAATAAGTCCGCCATTATGATGGCAGTCCTCAGTTGAAACGGTGTCCTCGAATAAAACGAGGCAGTCTAAATCAATGCACATGACTTTGAATTTGGTGCGTGTGATTGAGACGCCGATGGCTGCAAATTTTTCTGCGTTGATTTCCAGTAATATTTCCTTTCGGCCCTTTTTTGTCGGAGGCTGTGTTGTTGCCTCAACTAAAAGCCCTTCTTTAATAAGATCGGTCGTGATCAGAGTAATTGCGGCTGGTGTAAGCCCTAAGTGCGATGCAATTTCTTTGCGGGATATGCGCCGGTTCTGATGAATCAGATGTAAGATGGCGCTCCGGTTTTTCTTTTTCACATCAAGCATATTAAAGCCGTTAGATTGTCTTGGCATAAAAAACTCCTTTATTACTTATAAAATTACTTATAAAAAATTTCTATATTGTCGCCAGTAATACCGGCGCAGGCGCCTTTTGAGGCGGGAATGCTGTCAGGGTGTGCAATCAGCCATTTATTCTGCTGCCATAAAAGTTTGTCTTCATCATTTCTAGCTTCCGGAAGCTTATCAAGAGGAAGATTTGTCGCATAAGGCAGTACAATGATGCTTTTGTAGCCGTCGTCGGAAACTTTGCACGGGGCAAAATGAAGTGTTGTTGCGTAAAGCTCGCATGCTGTGCCGGCAGGAACAACAAAGGCTTTAACGCGGCTGCTTGAAAATGTGTTGTTTTTTATATCACGCATATCGCCGAGGAGAAGCACAAGGTCTGTGACAGCGATGTCAATTTCGGAACCTTTGTGGTATTCAAGGGCGTTTAGCTTATATGAGTTGCCGTTGCAGTAACCGATTTGGATCGGCATATGGCCGTAGAAGTTTTCGGACAAAAGGGTGGAAACTTCAGAAACTGTCATTTCTTTGTCAAGACCGGTGTAGATATTGCCTGATTCAGGAATTTCGCGGTTTCCCATAATGTTTAGAAGTGCAGAAAAATCATAGCCCTCAATGACTTTTCCGTACGGTAAAAATTCATCGCTGTTAATGTCGTAAACACTGATGTGCGGGTTTAGCTTTTGGATTGTGTTTAATAAATCTGGCATAGTCAATTCCTCCTAAATTAATTATTGATTTTAATTAAATATAATTCCGTTCCTGTAAAATTAAAGTATAATATTATTTTATCATAGTATAAATCAAATATCAATCGTATAGCTTACAGCTTTTGGAAATAAATAGTAAAAAATAGTTTAGAATTTTAATCAAAATAGGCGTATATACTATGCAAAATGTAAAAAATATAAAAAAATCAAAAATACAAGGACATTTTTGCAGAAATGGAGTATAATAAATGAAAAGGCGTCAAACGACTTTTCTTAAAAAAATTAATTATAAAAGCGGCGAGGGGAACCGCTCACAGCAAAGTTTAACATGAAGGAGAAGATAATTATGGAAAAGAAGTATGTCATGGCCCTTGATCAGGGAACAACGAGTTCAAGATGTATTTTATTTGATAAGCAGGGGCATATATGCAGTGTCAGTCAGAGAGAATTTCCTCAGATTTATCCGCAGCCGGGCTGGGTTGAACATGATCCGGAGGTTATATGGGAAGCTCAGTATGATGTGATGCTGGGCGCGATGAATAAGCTCGGTGTGACATCAGAAGATATTGCGGCGATTGGTATTACGAATCAGAGAGAGACGACGGTTGTGTGGAACCGATATACCGGCGAACCGATTTATAATGCAATCGTATGGCAGTGCCGGCGGACGGCGCCTGTGATTGAATCGTTAAAAGAGCATGGCATGGATGATTACATACGCGAAAAGACGGGTCTTGTGCCGGATGCTTATTTTTCGGGAACAAAGATTAAATGGATACTTGACCATGTGGAGGGCGCAAGGCAGCAGGCAGTCAGAGGAGAGCTTTTGTTCGGAACAATTGATACATGGCTTATATGGAAGCTGACAGGCGGCCGCGTTCATGTGACAGACTATACAAATGCATCAAGAACAATGCTTTTTGATATTCATACACTTCAGTGGGACAGAAAGCTTTTGAGTCTGCTTGATATTCCGATTGAGATGCTGCCGGAGGTGAAGCCGTCAAGCTGTATTTACGGTTATACAGCAGACAGTGTAACAAAGACGCCGATTCCAATTGCGGGTGCGGCAGGCGATCAGCAGGCAGCGCTTTTCGGGCAATGCTGTTTTGAGA
>USSL01000202.1 GCA_900557175.1 uncultured Eubacteriales bacterium | reverse complement strand
ATTTTAAGCCAGCCGGAGATGAAAGGAAAACTGGCATTTTTTGGCGGTGTTAATAAGGCACGTTTCAGAAATAAGGTTGTGCCGGGAACAATGCTTCGCATGGAAGTCGAGATTATTAAGCAGAAAGGGCCGATTGGTATCGGTGCGGCCGTAGCCTATGACGGCGATAAAAAAGTGGCTGAGGCAGAGCTTACATTTGCCATTGGCTAAAGAGGTGTCATCATGATTAAAAAAGTTTTAATTGCCAACAGAGGCGAGATTGCCGTAAGGATTATCCGCGCGTGCAGAGAGATGGGCATTGAAACGGTGGCTGTTTATTCAAAGGCTGATGAGGAGGCGCTGCATACGCAGCTTGCCGACGAGGCAATATGTATCGGCCCTGCGCCGTCAAAGGACAGCTATCTGAATATGGAAAATATTATCAGCGCAACAATTATCAGCGGTGCGGATGCGATTCATCCGGGCTTTGGTTTTTTATCTGAAAATACAAAGTTTGTTGAAATGTGTGAGGAATGTAATATTACTTTTATCGGGCCGTCTTCAAAGCTGATTCATGCGATGGGCAATAAATCTGAGGCGCGCCAGACGATGATGAATGCCGGTGTGCCTGTCATTCCGGGAACAAAGGATCCTGTATATGACGCCAAAAGTGCACTCGAAATTGCAAAAGGCATCGGTTTTCCGGTGATGATTAAGGCATCTTCGGGCGGCGGCGGCAAGGGAATGAGAGTATCTCAAGGCCCGGATGATTTTGAAGAAAATTTCCATATGGCTCAGCTGGAGTCTGTCAATGCTTTTGCCGATAATACAATGTATATTGAAAAGTATATTGTAAATCCGCGTCATATTGAGTTTCAGATTCTTGCCGATAAATTTGGCAATGTCATTCATCTTGGCGAGCGTGACTGTTCCATTCAGCGCCGTCATCAAAAGGTGCTTGAGGAAGCGCCTTCTGCGGCAATTGATGAAGCACTGCGCGGCCGCATGGGTATGGCTGCGGTAAAGGCGGCAAAAGCTGTCGGCTATGAAAATGCCGGGACAATTGAATTTTTGCTTGATGCCAATAAAGACTTTTATTTTATGGAGATGAATACGCGGATTCAGGTTGAGCATCCGGTGACAGAGATGGTGACGGATACAGACCTTATTAAAGAGCAGATCCGTATTGCCTCAGGACTTGCATTGTCCTTGTCGCAGGATGGCGTTCATGTGAGCGGTCATGCCATTGAATGCCGGATCAATGCGGAAAATCCGGAAAAGAATTTCAGACCGTGTCCGGGTATCATTGAGGATGTGCATATTCCGGGCGGCAACGGTATCCGTGTTGACACTGCAATTTATGCAGGCTGTGAGATTGTGCCTTATTATGATTCAATGATCGCCAAGCTTATTGTCAGGGGACGCACAAGAGAGGAAGCGATTCAAAAGATGCGCAGTGCTCTCGGCGAATTTATTGTTCAGGGCGTTGATACAAATATTGATTTTCAGTATGAAATTATTAATCATCCGGGATTTATATCCGGTGATATTGATACCGGATTTATTGAACGTATAAAAGGTTAAAAGGGGCGGCGGACGATGCTTAAAGGAATGTTTAAAAAAACAAAATATGTGCCGGTTTCTTTAGAAGAAGCAAAGGAAGCTTCGGATGTGCAGGAAGTACAAAATGCGCCGGTCTATGACAATGAAGAAGCAGACGGCAGCCAGCCGACAGTGCCGGAGGGACTGTTTATTAAGTGTAAGATTTGCAGAAAGACAGTGTACCGTCCGGATTTTGAGGAAAATCTTTTTGTCTGTCCGCAGTGCGGAAAGTATCACCGGGTTTATGCAAAAAGCCGGATTCGTATGACAATCGATGAGGGTACCTTTGAACCGTGGGATACAGATATGGAAACGGTCAATCCGATTGATTTTGACGGTTATCCTGAAAAAATAGAAGCTTTAAGAAAAGAACTTAAAATTGATGAGGCAGTATGTACAGGCCGCGGGAAAATTTATGGCTTGGATACAGTAATCGCAGTGATGGATTCACGGTTTATGATGGGCAGCATGGGCAGTATTGTCGGTGAAAAAATTACCCGTGCCATCGAAAGGGCGACAGCACTTTCACTGCCGGTGATTATTTTTTGCTGTTCCGGCGGAGCCAGAATGCAGGAGGGTATGATTTCTCTGATGCAGATGTCAAAAACAAGTGCGGCACTAAAGCGCCACAGCGATGCCGGGCTGCCTTATTTTTCAGTGCTCACAGATCCGACAACCGGCGGCGTCACAGCAAGCTTTGCCATGCTCGGCGATGTGATTTTGGCGGAGCCGGAGTGCCTTATCGGTTTTGCCGGCCAGCGCGTTATAGAGCAGACAATATGTCAGAAGCTGCCAAAAGGTTTCCAAAGCGCAGAATTTGCTCTGGAGCATGGCCTGATTGATGCGATTGTTGAAAGAAAGGACTTAAAAGAAGTACTGCATCGTCTGATCGTGCTCCATAGTCCATATGTGCCGGAAGAAAAAAAGGAAGAAGGTGAGTGACAATGGCATTATCTGCATGGGACAGAGTCCGTATTTCAAGAGGACAAAACCGGCCGACAAGCCTGTTTTATATTGAACAGCTTTTTGATGACTTCACAGAGCTGCACGGTGACCGTCATTTCAGCGATGATAAAGCGATTGTCGGAGGCCTTGCATTTTTCAACGGCCGTCCTGTGACTGTCATTGGTGAACAAAAGGGGCGCACAGTGAAGGAAAATGTTTACAGAAATTTTGGTATGCCAAATCCTGAGGGGTACAGAAAGGCGTTAAGATTGATGGAACAGGCCGATAAATTTAACAGGCCGATTGTCTGCTTTGTTGATACAGCCGGCGCTTTTTGCGGCATGGAGGCTGAAGAAAGAGGTCAGGGCGAAGCCATTGCAAGAAATCTTTTTGAAATGGCAGGCTTTAAGGTGCCGATTCTTTCGATTTTAATCGGAGAGGGCGGCAGCGGCGGCGCCCTTGCCCTTGCGGTTGCCAATGAGGTATGGATGCTTGAAAATTCAACGTATTCCGTGCTTTCACCGGAAGGCTTTGCTTCGATTTTGTGGAAAGACGGCAAGCGGGCGCATGAGGCGGCAGAGGTTATGAAAATGACGGCTTTGGAGCTTAAGAGTCTTCAGGTTGTCGATAAAATTGTCCGCGAACGGGAATTTCTTACCGAAGAAACAAGTGAAGAAGTGATTAAAAAGCTTCGCCGCGGTTTAAATCGCTTTTTTATGGAATGTGATGCCAAAACGCCTGAACAGCTCCAAAAAGAACGGTATGAAAGATTTAGAAAGTTTTAAGTTTTGCATTTATAAATCTAAATTCGGAGGAGGATTTTGATGATGAATGAAGTGATTGATTATGCGGTGTGGCCGGGCGTTGTAAAAACCGGTACAGAAACAGAAATATATATTCAGCCTAAAGGCGGTCATGCACGCTTTGACTGTGCTTTCAGAAATTGGGGCTGGACAGAAAAATGGAATCATCTGTATGCGCGTGATTATGTTGCTTTGGATAAGAATACAGCTTACAAAATATATATTTTGCCGATGGAGGAAAGTATTGAGCCTCTTGGATGGCAGAATTATCCGTCGGTTGTTCCAGAGATCACTGAAGACGGCGGGCTCAAATTCAGCTATACATTTGCGCGCGAGCAGGAATATATTCTTGCCGTGGAGGAAAATAACAGCGAAAGTCAGAAGCTCAGGCTTAGGATTTATGCGGTGGATGAAGATTTATACGGCCTTCGTGCATATAAGGGGGATATGCATGTCCATTCACATTATTCCGATGGGCGTGAGGCTCCGGAATTTGTTGCGGCAAATTACCGGAAGGCCGGGTTTGACTTTATGGCGCAGACCGATCATCACAAATATTTTCCGTCTTTAAAATTAATGGAAGCATTTAAAAATATTCCGGTCGGCATAAAATTTTATCCGGGCGAGGAAGTCCACGAGCCGGGCGGCTATATTCATGTGATTAACTTTGGCGGCTCATTCAGCGTCAATGAATATTATCTTGAAAATAAAGAAGAATGTGACCGGGCGATTGATGAAATCAAAGCCGGTTTGA
>USSL01000201.1 GCA_900557175.1 uncultured Eubacteriales bacterium | reverse complement strand
AGACGAGCGGGATAAAAACAGAGCTGTTTCACCGCTTAAAAAAGCAGATGACGCCGTGCTTCTTGATACGTCATATATGACAATTGATGAGGTTGTTGCGGCGATTGAAGCGCTTTATAAAAAGAGGGTACAGCCATGAAGGTAACGCTTGCAAAAACGGCGGGCTTTTGTCCGGGTGTTAAAAGAGCGGTTGATATGGCATATAAGGCAGCCGGCTGCGGGCGCGTTTATACATACGGGCCGATTATCCACAATGAAGCTGTTGTCGGTGATTTGGCGTCAAAGGGTGTATTCGCGGTGGAATCGGTCGATGATATTCCGGCCGGCGCCGATGTGACCGTTGTTTTGCGCTCACATGGCGTGTCGAGGGCGACATATGAAGCTATTGCTGAAAAAGGTGTGAACATTATTGATGCAACCTGCCCCTTTGTTAAGAAGATTCACCATATTGTGGAAGAAAAAGGACGCGAGGGCAGAGAGATTATCATTATCGGCGATGCAAAGCATCCTGAGGTTCAGGCTATATGCGGATGGTGTCAGATGACGCCAACTGTGATTGAAAACAGGGATGAGGCCGAAAAATTCGTGCCAAAACATACCGAAAAGCTCTGCATTGTGTCTCAGACGACATTTAATTACAAGAAATTTCAAGAATTAGTTGAAATTCTTTCAAAAAAAGGTTATGATATATTATGTTTAAATACGATATGTAATGCAACCGAGGAAAGACAGTCGGAGGCAAGACGTATCGCGGGTTTTGCAGATGCGATGATTGTCATTGGCGGGCAAAACAGCTCAAACACACAAAAACTTTATGAAATAAGTAAAGAAGAATGTGAGAATACTTACTATATACAGGCACTTGGTGACTTAGATTTCTCTAAATTGGAATCTGTAGATAATGTAGGTATTACAGCAGGGGCGTCCACCCCAAATAATATTATCGAGGAGGTTCATAAAGCATGTCAGAAATGAGTTTTGAACAATTATTGGAGGCATCATTAAAAACAATAAGAACAGGAGAAGTCGTTGAAGGCACCGTTATCGATGTTAAAGAAGATGAGATCATCTTAAATATAGGCTATAAGGCAGACGGAATCATTTCAAGAAATGAATATTCAAACACACCAAATCTTGACCTTAGAACAGTAATCAACGTTGGTGACACAATGCAGGCCAAAGTTTTAAAGGTGAATGACGGCGAAGGTCAGGTATTACTGACATATAAGCGCCTTCTTGCAGAAAAAGGCAATAAGCGCCTTGAAGAAGCTTTCGAGAACAAGGAAGTTTTAACAGCAAAGGTTGCCAATGTTTTAGACGGCGGTTTATCTGTTGTTGTTGATGAAGCAAGAGTATTTATTCCTGCAAGCCTTGTATCTGATACTTATGAGAAGAATCTTGGAAAGTATGCAGATCAGGAAATCTCTTTTGTCATCACAGAATTCAACCCTAGAAAGAGAAGAATTATCGGTGACAGAAAGCAGTTATTAGTTGCTGAGAAGGCTCAGAAGCAGAAAGAGCTTTTTGACAGAATTTCAGCAGGTATGGTTGTTGAAGGTAAGGTTAAGAATGTGACAGATTTCGGTGCATTCGTAGATCTTGGCGGCGCAGACGGTCTTCTCCATATTTCAGAGATGTCATGGGGCCGTGTTGAGAACCCTAAGAAGTTCTTAAAGGTTGGCGATGATATCAAAGTGTTAATCAAAGATATCCAGGGCGAAAAAATCGCACTCAGCTTAAAATTCGAGGATCAGAATCCTTGGTTAAATGCAGCAGAAAAGTATGCTATCGGCAATGTTGTTGAAGGCTGTGTTGCAAGAATGACAGATTTCGGCGCATTTGTTGAATTAGAGCCGGGTGTTGATGCACTTTTACATGTATCCCAGATTTCAAGAGAGCATGTTGAAAAGCCTGCAGATGCTTTAAAAATCGGACAGAAGATTACAGCAAAGGTTGTTGACTTCAACGAAGCAGACAAGAAGATCAGCTTAAGCATTAAAGCAATTGATGCTGATAAGGCTGAAGAAGAAGCTACAGAAGAATAATTCATTACCGGATTTTTTGTGAAAGCTGGCCGGGACTGTTGTTCATCAGACAGCAGTCCCGTTTTTTTTGGAGGATACATGCATGAACACTTTTAACAGTATACGTCTTCGAAGCTATCTTGAGCATTTGACAGTCGGTGTGGCGGCACTTTTTATCGGCGGCGGTATTTTATACGGCATTATTGAGGAGATGGTGACAAGCTATCTTGAGGAAAGTTATCTTGCCTATATTCTCGGTATTGTTGCCAGCGGTTTTATTATTGCTGCGGGGATCATTTTTGTAATCAGGGCTTTTTATATGGACAAGAAGATGTTTGTCCATTTGGATGAGAAAGAACGCCAGACCTTTTTTAAGGAGCTTGGTGATGATACAACGATGATTTTCGGGCATCGTCTGATTATAACAAAGCATTTTATATTAGTTTATGCGCGGTATTTCCGTTCGTTTGTCCATATATGGCGCATCGAAGACCTGACGGCCTGCTATGGACGGGCAATTTATGCGGAAAGTCCGGACAAGCCGGATGGTTACCGCCTTGTTCTTTCAGACAACCGTTTTAATCCGATTGCCTGTGTGATTAAAGGTGACAGCGCGCTTGTGATGGATGAGGCGTGCAGTGCGATTGTCAGCCTTGCACCGTGGGTTTTTACGGATAATTATCAGGAATTTATGGATGATTATACGAGAAAAACAAAAAAGAAAGCTTTTATGCGAGAGATTGAGCACCGCAAGGCAGCCATGGCACACTCAGAAGTTGATGATGCGACGATTCCGATGGCGGTTGTGACGGCTGCCGATATTATTAAAGCATTTAATGAACAGCAGAAGGTGAAAGCACGGCCGAAAATAAATCCAAAAGCTATTTTTTATAAAAAGTCAGCAGATGATGAGCATACATCATAATATTTTCCGGTGTTTTCAGCAGACTGGACGGAAAGTAGTACCGCTTATCATCGAAGTTATATTTGAAAACAGGTGAAAAAAGTGTATCATATTCCGGCAGGAAGCAGTCCGTCTTTTTTGTATAGCAATTTTGGTGGGTTGCTTTTTGGCGGAATTTTTTATCGACAAAGGCGGCGACACTTTTATGGATTGCCTCGTCTTCGATTGGAAGGTATTCGTAATCTTTGTAGTTTTCATAAAAATATTTCAGTTCGCCTGTAAATGCCGGGATGCTGAGTCTGCCTGTATAGGCGCTTATATGAAAACGGTATAAATCTGTATTTCCTGTGACCGGTATCTGTATGAAATGGTGAAGCTTTAAGGTGATTTCATAAGTATCGCGGCAAAAACCGGCGTCGGTGACGGAAAAATTGCCGTTAAAAAATTCAAGGTAGGCCATTATTGGCAGCAGGTCGAACATACCCCGGACATCTTCAAAGTTGTGCAGCATAAGACAGTCAAACTTTGATGCGTCTTTGTCACGGGTATAGGCGTCATAGACAGAGATAAGTTCGCCGCCGCTGTATGTATCGCTGCGGTGAAGTCCTAAGAAGGCTTCGACAGATTTTTGCTTTAAATCCGGCAGTGCGAATAAATCTTTATATGGCTTTAGACAGCGGTATAAATCTGTGTGTTCAAGGTGGCAGAGGGGATCTGCCATTTTATGGGCGGCGGCCTTTTTTCTTATGTATGGAAAATCAAAGGTCTGCCCGTTAAAGGAAATACAGCAGTTTGCTGTTTTTGCAATTTCTGAAAAAGCCTTAAGCAGGGCGGCTTCGCCTTCAGGCGTTTTTGTTTCGTCAAACCACTGAAGAAGCTGCCAGCAGCCGTCTTTAAAAATGCAGCAGCCAATTAAATAAAGATGCGTTGAGGCCGGTGAAAAGCCGGTCGTTTCTATATCAAAAAACATTGTATGTTCAGGCAGTGTAATATCGCCGCAGGAAATATTGAGCGATGCTTTTGCTGTAATCATAAAATCCCTTCTTTCTGTGCGTTTTGCAGTCCGAGCCGTGAAACCTATAGTGCTTGAACTGTAGATGATGCGTCACAAAATATTATAGCCGCATTTTTCTGTAAGGTAAAGCAAAAGTGCCGCAGCGGCTTTACTTTGTATGAAGAT
>USSL01000200.1 GCA_900557175.1 uncultured Eubacteriales bacterium | reverse complement strand
TACATGAGCAGCGCCGGATTTTGGCACTGTCATCTTCTTTCATTATATATGAAACTCACAAAAAAAGGAACCCCCGAACATAAAATTTCGGAGATTCCGCCAAATCATTATTCCGATATGAAATTATAATTACGCATTGAACATGACCTTTTCGCTGTTAAAGGCCGCGGCAACTGCACGCGCGAGCACAAGCGTCAAAATCACTGTGCATGCCACATTCAGGCCAAAATTTACCATTGTCAGTTCATTTGTAAATACCTGACCAATCGCAAGGGCGCTGCCGTATACCGGCACTAAAAACTCTGCCATCTCATGCTCGCCTGTCGTAAACATTGTCATAAGGCCTGCAACGATAACGACAATATATACCGGCGACACATAACTTGAAGCCTCCTTGACAGACTTTGCAAGCACTGCCAAAAGACTTATAAGCGCTACGAAAAATGCTGCAAGCACAATCATAATCACGACAATCTGAACAATCTGAACCGGCGTCATCGACACTGATGCGCCCTCGCCCATCATATCGCCCATCACGACCGGCATCGCGGCAACAAGCGCCACAATATAAATTGCCGCCGAAATCATAGACAGCGTTGTCAGCGCTAAAAGCTTGCCCATCATAATGGACATACGGCTTGCCGGCGTCAGTAAAAGACTTGCCATTGTACCGCGTTCTTTTTCACCCGAAATCGCATCGACGCCAAGCGCCATTGTCCCTGAAAACAGTAAAATCACGATAATATACGGAAGGAACATACTTAATGCTTTTCCTGAAGCTTTCTGCTCGTCAACAATTGCAAAATCCGTATTTCCGGCATTCATTGTAAATACATTTAACACATCAAGACTTCCGCCGAGCCTTTCAGATAGCAGCTTATTATAGACAGTCTCATTCATAACCGCTTCAAATTCCTCCGAAGCTTTTTGCGAATATTCTTCCGCCGGATTATAATACATTGAAATATCCGGTGTCTTTCCTGCCGTTGTCTGTGCCATAAAATCTTTTGGAAAGCTGACATACAAGTCTGTCTGTCCATCACGAATTGCTGTTCTTAATTCATCATCCGGTATCATGCTTCCGTTTTCTGTCAGCTTTACATCATTATTGGCAATAAAATCAGAAAATTCTGCTTTGATTTCTTCCGGCAAATTGTTGATGACCGCCACACTTTGATGTGTCTCGATATCCTTGACCATATTTTCACCCATAACTGCCACAAGACCGTAAATACCGATCATCAGCAGTACCGGCAAAATAAACACCGAGAAAATCATCTTCGGTTCTTTAAAAATCTTTTTCATCTCTTTGCAGTAAACTGCTTTTAAACCATTCATCCGATGACCTCCCCGCTGTGCTTTTTATAATAATCGAAAAATGCTTCTTCAAGGTCTGCGCCGCCGGTTTCCTCAAGCAGCTCAGACAGTGTACCGCAGGCGACAAGCCGTCCGTTAATAATCATTGCAATGCGGTCGCAAAGCTTTTGTGCCTCTGACATAATATGTGTGGAAATAATAATTGTCTTGCCCTCTGCTTTAAGCTTAATAAGATAATCAACGACAGCCTTTGCTGTAATAATATCAAGCCCCGTTGTCGGCTCGTCAAAAATAATAATCTCCGGATTATGGATCAGGCTGACAGCAATCGATACTTTCTGTTTCATACCTGAAGATAATTCTTCAATCTTCTTATCCTTAAATTCCGTAATGCCAAAATAATCAAAAAGCTCTCTTTTGCGCGCGGTAATTGTCTCCTCCGGCAAATTTCTCAGTCTGCCGAAAAATGAAAATAAATAATCTGCCGAAAATTGTGGATCCATCTTAATTTCATTGGTGAGAAATCCGATATTTCTGCGCACTTTTTCCGAATCACTGACCGTATCCGCGCCATTGATTGTAATATGCCCCTCTGACGGCTTTAAAAGCGTCGCCATACACCTGAGTGTCGTCGTCTTTCCGGCACCATTTGTTCCGAGCAGACCGAAAATCTCACCATCATGAATCTCCAGTGATAAATCGTCCACCGCTTTTTTCGTTGTCTCTTTTGTCTTTAATTCCTTCTGCTGTTTCTTATTCAGTTTAAATATTTTTGATAAATGTTCAATCTGAATCATGGCAAGCCTCCCTTCCGAGAGTCCTGAATTTACCGGACTTACCTCGTCCTTAGCACTCTCGTCCATCATATCATGGCACATCATATATTACAATTAATATCTTCGTTCTTTATGATTTCTTAAATATTTTTACAACTATTTTTATATGCAGATTGCCCTATAAATACGGTTGGCCAGCGCCGCAAACTGTGCCAGTGTCAGCGCCTCGCCACGGATTGTTAAAGACAGCCCCTCATCCGCAAGCGCCTGCTGAACAACCGCTTTATCCAGCTTTAACTCGGCTGAATTGCTCAGTGCATTGACAAGTGTTTTTCGCCGCTGATTAAAGGCCGCACGGATCATCTTAAACATAAGCGGCTCGTTATCCACAATGACCGGCGGTTTTTCATGTTTTGTCAACCGTATGACGGAAGAATCCACATTCGGCCGGGGCATAAAACAATTGCATGGCACATTGGCAACAATATACGGCTCTGCATAATACTGGACAGCCAAAGACAGGGCGCCGTAATCCTTTGTTCCCGGTCCCACCTTCATTCTGTCGGCAACCTCCTTCTGCACCATGACAGTCAGATTCTCAAGAGGCACATGCTGCTCAAAAAGTCCCATAATAATCGGTGTTGTAATATAATATGGAAGATTTGCCACAACTTTAATCGGCTTTCCGCCGTTTCGCTCATTGACAAGCTTCTGAATATCCAGCTTTAAAATATCTTCGTTGATGACGGTCACATTGTCATATTCCGAAAGTGTATCCGCAAGAATCGGCAGAAGATTTTTGTCAATCTCAACGGCAATCACCTCTCTTGCCGCCTCACATAAATACTGTGTCATCGTTCCGATACCCGGACCAATCTCAAGCACCATATCATCTTTTGTCACTCCTGCGCCCGCAATAATCTTATGCAGCACATGGGCATCAATTAAAAAATTCTGACCAAACTTCTTTTGAAAATTGAAATTGTATTTTTGAATGACTTCAATTGTTCTCTGTGGATTTGAAAGCTTTTCCATAAATTTTCCTTTCTATATATATCGGCATCCGCCGCTGTGATAGTATTTTGTAACACTCATGCTATCATAATCCACAAAAACATTCAAGTTCTTTCAATATCCTTACAACGCTTGCTTTTTTCACCTAATCTGTTAAACTGATATTGATTGGCGCAGATGATGATGCTGTACTGTCCCGCCGATAAATCTATTTTATTTACAAATGATGAGGAGGTTTATTTTTGTTTAAAAAGATTTCAAAATATTTATTTATGGCACTTATTTTTCTGTGTATTCCGGCTTTTTTAACCGGCTGTGCACGTTTTGACAAAACAGCTTATGTACAGGCGGCTCTTGATTCGATTTATAAAGGCGACCACCTGAAGTTTTCTGAAATTACAGGAACAGATATCTCGGAGCTTGAAAATAATTATATCAATGGTATTGACGCTGAGACTGCTTCCTTTCTCAATTATATCGGTATCGGCGATTACACAGATAAGGTCAGCCCCGAAGTAAAAAAAGAGATTTCTTATCTGCTCAGACAAATTTATAAGCACGCAAGTTACTCTGTCGGCGCTGAAAATAATGACGGACAAATTCCTGTAAAAATACTTCCGATATCTCTATATTCAGTTTCCGGCGATAAAATCACCGCCTATATGCAGGATTTCTTTGCAAAGAACGATAAAGGCGACTTTGCCAGTTTAAGCGATGAAGAATTTTACAGCCAGTATGTCAAAGGTATTTTAGATATTATTTCTGAATCCATGAATGCGATTGGCTATTCCAACGAAGTCACTATCAATGTTTCTATTGAACGCAACGGCGCAGCCTACAGCATTTCCGAAGATTCTTTTGCTGAAATTGACTGCCATATTTTAGACTATACAATGTAAAGACAGCCTTATCCGGCGCCCTGAAAAATTTACGATTCTAAAAAAATTACGGGGCTGTCGCTTTAACGATTAATAAATCGTGAAGCGGCAGCTTCCTTTTTGCTG
>USSL01000199.1 GCA_900557175.1 uncultured Eubacteriales bacterium | reverse complement strand
GTTGGGGCGGCCATAAAGCCGTATAGTTTTCTTTCGCTTATAATTATATTTTTTTCAGTATCCTTTGCCGGCTGGTTGTGGGAAGTGACGCTGCATTTTATGACATCGGGCAACATTGTCAACAGAGGCACACTTCACGGCCCGTGGCTGCCGATTTACGGTGCGGCTTCTGTTTTTCTTATTTTGTTTTTGAGAAATCATGCAAGACGTCCGGGAATACTTCTTGCAGAGACGATGACAGCCTGCGGACTTATTGAGTACATAACATCCGTTGTCCTTGAAGTTATTTTTAAGACGCGGTGGTGGGATTACAGCGATATGCCGTTAAATATTAACGGACGCATATGTGCCGGCGGACTTATTTTGTTCGGTATAGGCGGACTTGCGGTGATTTATATTGCGGGTCCTCTGATCCGAAAAAAAACAGAGCATATTGATAAAAAGGCAGCGTTTATCTTTTGCGCAGCAGTCATGCTCATCTTTGCGGCCGATGTCATTATATCATTCACAAACATAAGAACCGGCGCCGGAATTACAGCAATCGGGTATTAGAAGGATGTATTTTAAATTAAGGTTTGTAAGTATGTTGTAAAATGCTTACAGCTGAATATTATAAGACGATTGGCAACATACTTCCACTTAATATGCAGGTATGAGATAGTAGATATCATACGCCTTTCCATATTTTCAGAAAATATCCATCTGCCATTGTCTAACAGTCGTATAGCATATGGAAACTTCTGTCCTATATATGCCGCCCCATGCGCCTGAAAGAGTGGCAATAAAGTTTCCAATATGCTAAGTCGACAAACCTCCATTTATCAAATGCCTTCGAATATCTATTGACATATTTTATATAAACGTATATGATAGAGAAGAAAATATAAGAATAACTGCATAATTTTGTGATGGTTTTTAAATAGTTTTTATTTAAAATTAAAAGGGAAATCGGTGAGAATCCGATACAGTCACCTCTGCTGTAAAGTGGACGATAGGGCGAATCCATTGAGTGTGTGAGACATTTGAGAAGGGCTCTTGAGGAAGAAGCTAAGTCAGAAGACCTGCCGTTGGAAAAAGATTTTTCAGGTTGGAGAAAACAGGTCTTTTGGTGTGTACTATCATTTATCAACAAAATTAAAATATAGGCAGTTCCTTCATTTGAAAAAATGGAGGAGCTGCTTTTTATTTGCATTGTTAAAATGAATTACTGGCAGAACAACTGTATGAATCAGCATCGCAAACTTGCGGTGAACATGAAAGGAGTAAGATTTTATGAAACGATGGCGAGGTTTATCAGGGAGAATTATGACGCTTTTGCTTGCAGCGGCGATGACGGCATCTCCGATACCGGTTTATGCGGCGGTGCCTGCGGAAGAAGAAAGTCAGATGGACACTAAAGCGGCAGAAGATGAGCAGACTGTGCCGGGGGAGGCATTAGATAACGAGGAGTACATACTTTCAGAAGCATCCGCGCAGGAAGAAGCGGCTGCTTATCTGAGACAAAATTATATTGTGGCAAATAAGATTATTACAAACGGCGGGGATTCAGTTGTAAAGAGCGGTGACGGCTTAAGCTATGACGTCGGTTTAAAGACGCCGAGCGGAAGTTCGATCACATCAATAAATTTAAAAAGAGAAGGTTCATCATCAATTTATAAAAGCGGCTGGTATATCGACGAAAATGAATATATTAAAACACAGAAACCAACGTATACGAGAAGCCGTTCGATTCTTAAAAGACCGTCTTCCGATCAGGGGAAATATAGCTTTAATGCAACCTTAAAGCTTTTTGACGCGGCGACGGAGAATAGTGCGATTGACGACGGAACAGTACAGCCTTTGGCAGAGCAGACGTTTGTTATTTCCCTTGCACCGGAGGAAAAAGTGTATAAGGTCAGCTTTGAGGCTGTTGATAAGGCAACGAAGGCTAAGGTGGACGGGGCAGTCATTACGGTTGAAAAGGACTGGAGTACGGTTGCGCCGGAGGCAGACGGCAGCTATGCGATGAAAGCAAGCGAGACCTTTATGGTGACAGCCGAGGCGGACGGTTATGTGACTTATAAGAATACGGCTTTTAAGGCGTCTGCCGACGGAACACAGACGATCGAGCTTGAAAAAGAGCAGACTTACACATATAAGTTTGATATTAAGGACAGCAAGGGCGCAGCCATAGAAAATGCTGAAATCTCTGTCACAGAGGGGTATTACGATACAATCCAGCCGGAGGCAGACGGCAGCTATAAGCTTTCTGGCGGAAAGACATACCGTTACAGAGCTTCAGCGCCGAATTACGCCGATGTGACAGGCGAGATCAAGCCGACAGAGGACAAGACGATAGCGGTTGTTTTGCAAAAGGACATCAGAGAATATAACGTACGCTTTAACATTTTAAATACAGACGGCGAGCCTGTCACAGCGGCTTCTGTGGAAGTGTCCTATGAGGAATACGACTATTGGGAAGATATGTATGTGTCAACACCGGTGACGCCGGAGGCAGACGGCAGCTATAAGCTTGAAAAAGGAACCGAATATGATTATACGGTGAAGGCTGAGGGCTACAGCGAAAAGACGGGAAAGATAAATCCGTCCGGCGATGATGAAAACATCACAAAGAATATTATTTTGGAAAAGGGCGCGGCAGATCCCGAAGATACAAAGAAGGTTGAGGCGGCAAAGAAAGCTTTTGACAGTGAGTATGGCGCGTTGAGACCTAAATTTGCACAGTATAAAAATATCAATGCGCTGGTGTTGGAACATCTCAAAACGGGCGGCATTGATACGACCGGGCTTACAGTGTCGGTTGAATCGACGAATGACAGTAATTATGTTGCGGCAGACGGTACGATCCATTACGTCAGAGACGATTCGTTCAGCGGATATATATATTCTAAAAATGTGCCGTGTACATTCAAATTTAAGTGCGGCAATGCAGAAGCAGTCAGTGCAAGCAGAACGGTTACAGTGGGCTGGGATTTAGATTTTTTCTTTGAACAGATGCAAAAAGAAGCGGAGACGCTTACAGAGGATAAACTGCTTGGAGAAAATTCATCTGCACAGGAAGTAACAAAAGACTTAACGCTGCCGCAGAGTATGGGCACAAGTGCGAAAAAGGTATGGTCTGCGATTACATGGGAGTCGTCGCAGCCGGAGATCATCAGTATACAAAAGCCGGAGATCGACGCGATCATTAATCCGGCAGTGGGAAAGGTGACAGCGCCGACGCAGGATACGCAGGTGACATTGACAGCGACATTTAAGGCAAATGACGCTGTGATGAATTCTTATGTGGAAAAGCCGGAAGATATTGAGACGGTAACAAAAACATTTAATATTACAGTCAAAGGAAGCGGGGAACAAAAGCCGACGGAGGAAGCTTTACTTGCACTTCTAGATAAGTATTATACAGCAGATAAGCTGACAGACAGTGTGACCGGCGAAGTGATTGATCCAAATAGTGTGACCGGCGATATTCAGCTTCTGCGTTATACAAAAATTAAGGATGAAAACGGACAGTCTGTTTTTAATAATAAAGAAATTGAAGTGACAAGCAGTAACGATAAACTGATAACAGTCAATGGTTATCGGGCAAATGTCGATGTATTTACGAATGAAAATCCTGATGTGAAGCTTCTTGTAAAATTTACGCGGGACGGCATATCTGTAACAAAGGAAATTCCTCTGCACGTCGCATCAGTGACAGAGGCAGAGCTTGACGCAGAGATTGAAAAAATGGAAATTGCCAAGGCGCATTATTTTGAAGGTATCAATGACGGAGCAAATTCGGATAAGAATAATATTACTGAAAATCTTCATGCATTTTCGGAAATGCGTTTAGATGAAAATAAAAATCCTATTTGGATTTATGCAGCAAAAGATGAGGTTGGTGATGGAATTATTCCTGATGATTTCTTTGAAGATCCGTGGGAAATGGAGGGCGCAGGATATAATAAATTTAAGTCATCAGACAATAATGTTATCCGTCATGATAATCTTATTGTGACAAGACAGGAAAATTCAAGAGAGGTGACAGTATCATCACTTTTGAGCAGTGCAAGATACGGAAAGTATGCAGAGGCTCACCCGGATAATGAAAAACTCCAAAAGCTTTATAAACAG
>USSL01000198.1 GCA_900557175.1 uncultured Eubacteriales bacterium | reverse complement strand
CAAAGCTTGGCGAGGATGCACTTTCTACAAGCCTTGTGGCCGGTGCCATCGGTGTCGGACTTGTTATTGTATTTATGATTGTGATGTATTTAATTCCGGGCCTTGCCTCAGGTATTGCCCTGTTACTGTACCTTGCAATGATGCTTTGCTTCTTAAATGCCCTTGATGTCACACTGACACTTCCGGGTATTGCAGGTATTATTTTATCACTAGGTATGGCTGTTGATGCCAATGTTATTATTTTCACACGTATCCGTGAGGAAATTACAGCAGGCCATTCCGTGCGCACAGCCATTAATATGGGCTTTAAAAAGGCTGCTTCTGCCATCATCGACGGTAATGTGACAACATTAATTGCCGCTGCTGTACTTTATATTATGGGTACAGGTCCGATTAAGGGCTTTGCGACAACGCTGGCACTCGGTATCGTTTTATCGATGTTTACGGCGATGGTTATTACACGTATCGTTATGAACGGCTTTTTCGCCCTCGGTATCCGTGCTGAGAAGTTTTACGGACGTCAGAAAAAGGCGAAGGTTTTCAATTTTACGGGAAAAAAAGCCATTTTCTTTGCAATTTCAGTTGTTGCTATCGGCGCGGGCATTATTGCAATGGGCGTCAATGGTGCGACAGGCAAACATATTTTAAATTACAGCCTTGACTTTACAGGCGGTACATCTATGACGATACCGTTTAATGAGTATGTCGATACAAAGGGTGAAGGCGGCAATGCGCTGCGTGCCTTAATTACAGAAAAGGGCGGCACAACAGACATACAGCTTCAGAATGTTCAGGATTCCAACGAAGTCATTGTCAAGACACCGGTGCTTGATAAAGAAAAGAGAGCAGATGTTAAGGGCGCTATCGCTGAGAAGTACGGCATTGATGAAAATTCAATTGCTGAGGAAAGTATCAGTGCGGTTGTAAGTGATGAAATGCAAAGAGATGCCGTTTTGGCCGTTGTCATTGCCGGCATATTTATGCTCATTTATATATGGATCCGTTTCAAGGATGTGAAGTTTGGCGCAAGTGCGGTAATCGCATTGCTGCATGACGTTTTAGTTGTGCTTACAGTTTATGCGCTTGTGAGAATCCCTGTCGGCAACACATTTATTGCATGTATGCTGACAATCGTCGGATATTCAATCAATGCGACAATCGTTATCTTTGACCGTATCCGTGAGAACAGAAAGGTCATGGGCAAGGAAGCACTTGATGTTGTTGTCAACACAAGTATCAGCCAGACGATTTCACGAAGCATTAACACTTCGCTGACAACTTTTATCACAATTTTTGTATTGTACATTATGGGCGTGACAGCAATCCGTGAATTTACACTGCCGTTAATGGCAGGTATTATCTGCGGTGCATATTCATCCATCTGTATTACAGGTGCGCTTTGGTACATTATGAAAAAACGTTCTGAAAAGAAAAAATAAATTTTTAAATACCCGTGGCTTGCTGCGGGTATTTGAATTTTACGGAGGATACACAATGGAAAAATGGGTGCTTATGGCAAAGCGGGCAGATTTTAATGCCATTGCACAGAAGTTTAAAATCAGCCCGGTGCTTGCCCGTCTGATGGTGAACCGCGGGATCAGAGAGGAAGAAGATATAAGAAAATATCTTAAAGGAAGCCTTTCGGATTTATATGCGCCGCATTCAATGAAGGATATTGTAAAAGCGGCAAAAATCATTGCAGATGCCGTGGGGCAGGGAGATAAGATAGCGATTGCCTCGGATTTTGACGTGGACGGTATTTTTTCGGGATTTATTTTATATACGGCTTTTAAAAAGGCGGGCGCTGTGCCTGAAATATTGACGCCGGACAGGACAAAGGAAGGTTATGGCCTGAATGAGCGTATTGTCAGAGAAGCTTATGATGACGGTATCCGCCTTATTGTGACGTGCGACAACGGCATTGCGGCCTTTGAACCGATTGAATATGCAAAAAAGCTCGGTATGACGGTTATTGTGACAGATCATCATGATATTCCTTATGAAGAAATGGCTGACGGCAGCCGAAGAAATCTTTCAACAAAAGCCGATGCCATTGTGAATCCGAAGCAGCCGGACTGCGCTTATCCATTTAAAAAGCTTTGCGGCGCCGGTGTCGCTTTTAAGCTTGTGCAGGTACTTTATGAATTATGCGGCATTAAAAAAGAAGAACTTTACAATCTTGTCCAATATGCGGCGATTGCGACGGTTGCCGATGTGATGGATTTGGAGGATGAAAATCGTATTCTTGTAAAATACGGACTGGCGCAGCTTGCAGCGACAGAGAATATCGGTCTTTGGGCTTTAATGAAGGCGTGCAAGCTGAATCCGGAAAAAATTTCAGCCTATCATATCGGCTTTGTGATTGGGCCGTGCTTTAATGCGGCCGGCCGTCTTGAAACCGTTAAAATCGCGCTTGAGCTTTTAATGAGCAAAAATAAGGCGGAGGCGGAAAAAATTGCCGAAGCCCTCCGTGATTTGAACGAAAGCCGAAAGGAGATGACTGTGAAAGGCTTTGAACAGGCGGTCGCTGTCATCGAAAAGAACGGTTATGACAAAGATAAAATTATTTTGGTATGTCTTGAAGGCTGTCATGAGAGTCTTGTCGGTATTATTGCCGGCCGCATTAAAGAAAAATATCACCGTCCGGTCATTGTTTTTACAAATGTGGAGGACGGCATGATTAAAGGTTCGGCCCGTTCGATTGAAGCCTATAATATTTTTGAAGGATTGATGCACTGCAAACAGCTTCTGACAAAATTCGGAGGTCATCCGATGGCTGCCGGTATGAGCCTGCCGGCAAAAAATCTTGACACACTTCGCCGGTGCCTCAATGAAAACTGCGGTCTGACTGAGCAGGATTTAGTGCCGGTCGTAAAAATTGACGTTGCCATGCCAATCGGTTATATTACGGAAGACTTTGTAGAGCAGCTTGAACTTTTGGAGCCTTTTGGCAAAGGCAATATAAAGCCTGTATTCGCGGAAAAACATTTTAAAGTGATTAAAGCGGCGGTGATTGGGAAAAATCATAATGTCCTTAAAATGACAGTATGCAATGAAATGCACACAATGATGGAGGCGCTTTACTTCGGAGACATCGAGGCTTTTGACAAATTTGTTGAGGGCGAGTACGGAACCGGCGCCGCCGATGCAATGTATCGCGGCACAAATCACATTGACCTTGCTTTTACATACTATCCGTCGGTCAACGAATATATGGGCAGCAGAAAGCTGCAAATAATTATACAGAGTTATTGTCGAATAAAGGGATAACGTGATATACTAAGTACAATAGAAGGAGACGATTCAAATGAAAAAATTAGAAGATTATGTTTTAAGTATTCCCGATTTTCCGGAACCGGGCATTATTTTCAGAGATATTACAACAGTGATTCAAAGCCCTGAAGGGTTAAAGCTTGCCATTGACACGATGGGCGGCTATATTGGCGATAAGGCGTTTGATGTTGTTGTCGGCCCGGAGGCGAGAGGCTTTATTTTCGGTATGCCGATTGCCTATAATTTTAATAAGGGATTCGTGCCGATACGAAAGAAAGGCAAGCTTCCGAGAGAAACAGTGTCTCAGTCTTACGACCTTGAGTATGGCAGCGCCGAAGTAGAGATACATAAGGATGCAATCAGACCGGGACAAAAAGTTGTTCTTGTCGATGATCTGCTTGCGACAGGCGGCACAATGGAGGCAAATATAAAGCTTGTGGAGAAGCTTGGCGGCGAGGTTGTCAAAGTTATTTTCCTTATTGAGCTGGCAGGGCTTAAAGGACGCGGGCGTCTGGCAGGCTATGATGTGTCTTCTGCAATTATTTACGAGGGCAAGTAAAATTTGTGCTTATTTCTTATAAATGCTTAAATAGTTGCAATCCGCGGCAATGGCGGTTATAATTGATTCAGAGATGAAGTGAAAGAGGTGGTATTATGGCAGAAGAAAAGAAAGTGATTGATGTGGACGTAATTGAACCGGAAAGTGAAGGAGAGCTTGTGGCCACCAAAGATTTCACAGAGCCGGCAGTTTTGTACAAACAGCTTATTGATAAGGTAAAGACGTACCATCCGTCAGCGGATATCAGTCAGATTGAAAAGGCTTATAATATTGCAAATAAAGCGCAT
>USSL01000197.1 GCA_900557175.1 uncultured Eubacteriales bacterium | reverse complement strand
ATATTGATACCGATAATGCTGAGTAAAGCAAAGGCGATCCAGTGGTCAACGGATGTAATAAAGCTTTCAAAGTGGGTGCCAACCCACCAGCCGAGAAGCGGCATAAGTCCCTGAAAAAAACCAAAGGCAGCCGCAAGGCGGACGGCGTGGCGGCGCACACCGGATTTTAAACAGATACCTTTGGCAAAGGATACGGCACAGGCATCCATAGAAAGCCCGACGGCAATAAAAAATACAGATAATAGATTCATAAAATAGCCTCCCTTGTGTAATTTTATTAATATATCAAATGATAAGATAAAAGTCAAACAAAATAAATTCGTTAGGATTGACAAATAAAGACGCGTATATTAAACTGTAATTATAAATTCTATAATTGATGGTTGCTGCCAGCCAGCATTAAAAGGGAATCCGGTGTGAATCCGGAACAGTCACCTCTACTGTGATGCGGACAAAGAAATCATAACCATTGGCGTATGCCGAGAAGGGATTTCGGAGGATGAAGCAAAGTCAGGAGACCTGCCGTTCTTTTTGAAGATATTTCTGGGATGAGGAAATGTTTTATTTTTGTACAAATAAGATGGACATAAGAGACAGACTTTTCGCAGATGTGATGTGAAAGGTCTGCTTTTTTATATTTATAAAGAGAAAGGTTGATGATGATGGGGAAAAAATTTAAAAAAATATGGTTTATATGCGGCATAGTGCTGATGTTTGCATTTGTTTTTTCAGGGTGCGGCAAGACAGAGCGGCTTGATCAGATACCGGATAAAGAAGACGGATGGATGGAAAGTCAGACGGCGGCGGAAAGTGATGCCAAAGAAACCGAAGGTCAAAAAGAAAGTGAAAAAGGTGACAGTGATTTAACGGCGGATGATTATTTTGAAGTTGGCGATGCGGAAGATGAAAGCAAAGACTATTCAAAATATGAGGAGAAAACAGTTTCCGGCAAAAGTCAGAATGTAACCTATAGTGACGGCAAGTCAGAAGGACAGGATGAGTATTTGACAGATCCGGTACCGGAAGGCCAGCAAAATCCGGTAGAACCGGGCGATATACCGATTGATACGTCGAAAAAGCAGACGTGCTATTTAAGCATTTCGTGTGCGACAATCCTTGATAATATGGAAAATCTGACGGAAGGCAAGGAAGATCTCGTTCCGTCAGACGGTGTGATTTATGCTCAAAAAGAAGTTTCGTTTTATGAGGGCGAAAGTGTTTTTGATGTACTTTTGAGAGAAACACAAAATCATCGGATCCATATGGAGTACAGCTTTACACCAATGTATAATTCAAATTATATCGAGGGTATTCACAATTTGTATGAATTTGACTGCGGCGGTGATTCCGGATGGATGTATTCGGTCAATGGATGGTATCCGAATTATGGGTGCAGCCGCTATGTTGTTCAGAGCGGCGATGTGATTGAATGGAATTATACGTGCGATTTAGGCAGGGATTTAGGTCAGGACTGGATGGGATAATATGGTAAGTGACAATTTTTCATCCTTTCACCCGGCAATAAGTTTTTTATATTTCGTGCTTGTGCTCGGCTGCTCTATGTTTGTGATGCATCCGGTATTTTTGGAAATTTCATGTATTGGCGGATTTTTATACTATCTTTATTTGAAAAAATGGAAAGCTGTAAAAACGGCGCTCTGGCTGATGCTTCCGGTATTTTTAATATCTGCGGCAGTGAATCCGCTGTTTAATCATGAAGGCGTGACGCTGATATGTTATTTTGGAACAGGCAATCCGCTGACGCTGGAATCTGTGATTTACGGGCTGGCAGCCGGGGTGATGCTTGTCACAGTTTTAAACTGGTTTTCGTGTTATCAGTCTGTGATGACATCAGATAAATTTATTTATCTTTTTGGAAAAGTCATCCCGGCGCTTTCATTGATATTTTCGATGGTGCTCCGGTTTGTTCCGAAGTTTAAGATTCAGATACAAAAGGTGTGTGAATCACAAAAGTGCATTGGACGCGATGTGACAAATGGAAATTTATGGCAAAGGGCGGGGCATGGCATGAAAGTGCTTTCAATCATGCTGACATGGGCACTTGAAAATTCTGTGGAAACAGCGGATTCGATGCGTTCAAGAGGCTATGGACTGCGGGGAAGAAATAATTTTTCAATTTACCGCTTTGATATGATAGATAAAATGATGTTTGCAGCGCTGCTTTGTATGGGCACTGTTGTGATTGCGGGGATATTGACAAAACAGGTGCGTTTTTTGTACTATCCGATGCTAAAGATGAATACGATGACGCCTTTTGCGTGGATAGTCTTTATTTGTTATGGCATATTGTGTATGTTTCCGCTTATTGTGGATTGGACAGAGGATATAAAATGGCATTATTTGAAATCAAAAATTTAGAGTTTTATTACCCACAGACCGAAAAACCGGCGCTTTTTGACCTGAATTTTTCGATTGAAGCGGGGGAATTTGTGTTAATATGCGGCAAATCGGGGTGTGGCAAGACGACACTGATGCGGCATTTTAAAACAGTGATGACGCCTTACGGACGCAGAAAGGGAGAAATTTTTTATTGTGGCTGTCCGCTTCAGGAAGTGCCTGTCAGAGTGCAGGCGGCGGATATCGGATATGTACTTCAAAGCCCCGATAATCAGCTTGTGACAGATAAGGTGTGGCATGAATTGGCTTTTGGTGTAGAAAATTTAGGTTATCCTCAGGAGGTGATCCGTCTGCGTGTCGCTGAGATGGCAAGCTTTTTCGGAATCCAGAATTGGTTTTATAAAAATGTTGAAGAATTATCAGGGGGACAGAAGCAGCTTTTAAATCTTGCTTCGGTGATGGCAATGCAGCCCAAAGTCCTTGTTTTGGACGAACCGACATCTCAGCTTGATCCGATTGCTGCCGGTGACTTTTTGGCAACGATACGAAAAATCAATCTTGAGCTTGGTGTGACAGTGATTATGATTGAGCATCGTCTGGAAGAAGTTTTTCCGATGGCTGACAAGGTACTTGTATTAGAAGATGGCCGTCAAAGCTTTTTTGATAATCCGAGAGTCGTCGGAACGGCGCTTGCGGGCAGTGACTTATTTTTAGCGATGCCAAGTCCGGTTCAGATTTATAACGGTACCGGACAGCCGGGCAGTTGTCCGCTGACTGTCTGCGAGGGCAGGCGGTGGCTTGAAAAAAATTTTAAAGGCGAAGCTAAAAGTCATGGAAAGAATGATGGCATACGTGGTTCGGATAAAAAAGCTGAACCGGAAAAAATATCGGTGCTTAAAGGCAGGCCGGAGAAAGAAACGCGCGAAAGCGGGAAGCCGGTGATTGACGTGCGGGAAGTATGGTTTCGCTATGAGAAAGACGCGCCGGATATTGTGAAAGGACTATCATTAAAAGTTTATCAGGGAGAAATGTTTTGTATTTTGGGCGGCAACGGCACGGGAAAGACAACGACACTGTCACTGATTGCCGGCATCAATCATCCTTACAGAGGCAGGATTATGCTGCGCGGCCGGGAGTGCAAAAAGATTAAAGATAAAGAGCTGTATAGAAATTTTCTCGGTGTTCTTCCGCAGAATCCTCAAAATCTTTTTGTGAAAGATACCGTGCTCGGCGATTTAAAAGAGATGTTTTGCGATATGCCGGCGGAGGTGAAAAAGGAACGCGAACGACGAATTGAACGTGTTGTTGAGGAGACGGAAATCGGACATCTGCTTCATATGCATCCGTACGATTTAAGCGGCGGGGAACAGCAGCGGGCAGCGCTCGCAAAGGTACTTTTGCTTGAACCGGAAATACTTTTGCTGGATGAACCTACAAAGGGCCTGGACGGCTTTTATAAGTCAAGGCTTGCTTCTATTTTTGAGCGGCTTCAGAAAAGAGGTATGACGATTTTGATGGTTTCTCATGATATTGAATTTTGTGCCGCTTATGCAGACCGCTGCGCCATGTTCTTTGACGGAAATATTGTGACGGCCTGTCCGGCGCGGCAGTTTTTTACCGGAAACAGTTTTTATACAACTGCGGCTAACCGGATGTCGCGGCATATGTTCCGGCAGGCTGTAACAGCCGAAGACGTAATCTGCCTGTGTAAAAAAAATCGATCCGGAGTGGATTCTTTTCCAAAAGATCTTAGAAAAGAAGATGAGGTGGAG
>USSL01000196.1 GCA_900557175.1 uncultured Eubacteriales bacterium | reverse complement strand
GATGCCGCAGATATTTTGAAAGGTACAAGTATCGGACCGGACGAATTTACATTAAGTGTCTATCCGGCAAGTACGCCGATTTATATGGAGCTTGTTAAAAATGGAGCGGTTGCCTCATTGATGGCGACAGGTGCGATTGTAAAGACGGCATTTTGCGGTCCATGCTTTGGCGCAGGCGATACACCGGCAAACAATGCATTCAGCATCCGCCATTCGACGAGAAACTTCCCGAACCGCGAGGGCTCAAAGCTCCAGAGCGGTCAGATTTCTTCGGTTGCTCTTATGGATGCCCGTTCAATCGCAGCTACAGCGGCAAACAAAGGTTATCTGACAGCGGCGACAGACATCGATGCAGATTATACAAAGCCAAAATATTTCTTCGACAAGCGTATTTATGATAACAGAGTATTTGACAGCAAGGGCGTGGCGGATCCTTCGGTTGAAATCAAGTTCGGACCAAATATTAAAGACTGGCCGAAAATGGAAGCACTGACGGACAATCTTCTTTTGAAAGTAGTTTCGGAAATTCATGATCCTGTCACGACGACAGACGAGCTGATTCCGTCCGGTGAGACGTCTTCCTACCGTTCCAACCCGTTAAAGCTTGCAGAATTTGCACTTTCAAGAAAAGATCCGGCTTATGTCGGCCGTGCAAAAGCTGTGCAGGCGGCAGAGCAGGCGAGAGTTGCCGGAAAAGATGCGGCAGAAGCCTTTGAAGAAATCGGGCCTGTATTGACAAAAGTTAAAGCAGAAATCTGTCCGGAGCTTTCAGCCGAAAATTGTGGTATCGGAAGCACAATTTTTGCGGTAAAACCGGGTGACGGCTCGGCAAGAGAGCAGGCGGCTTCCTGCCAGAAGGTTCTTGGCGGCTGGGCTAATATTGCCAATGAATATGCCACAAAACGTTATCGCTCAAATCTGATTAACTGGGGTATGCTGCCATTCTTAATTGAAAAAGGCGAGCTGCCGTTTAAAAATGGTGATTATTTGTTTATTCCGGGTATCCGTGATGCTGTTATCAATAAGGCTTCGACAATGAAAGCTTATGTCATCAAAGATACAGTATATGAATTTACACTCGGCATGGGTGACTTAACCGATGATGAACGCGAAATCATCTTAAAGGGATGTCTGATTAATTATTATAGAGGATAAAATTACGAGGTCCTGCCGCAGTCTGCGGCAGGACTTTTAAAACAGGGCTTTGTTCTTGAGGCTGTTGAGGAAGCAAAGCCCTCAGAGACGATGCTTCACATACCGGGAATGAAGGATGAACTGCGTCGTCCGATGATGCTTTTGGTGCGGGCTGCTAAAAAATAGAGATGGTTTTGATGACGGAAAAGGAAATAACTCTGCGAAAATACCTCTTGACATATAGTAATATGAATGTTACTATATATGTAACTTAAAAGTTACGAGGAGGATGACGATGAAAAAAACAATTTCAAATTCAGAATGGGAAATTTTAGAGAAGCTTTGGGATAATGGTGAGATGACGATTGCACAGCTTGAGGCGGCATTTAAAGATACGACAGGCTGGAGCCGTCATGCCATTATATCTTTTCTTAAAAAAATGGAGGCAAAGAATCTTGTCGCTTATGAGGAAATCGGCCGGGCGAAGCATTACCGGGCGGTACCGGAGAAGGAAACAACTGTGAAAGCAGAATCCGAGGCTTTTTTAAACAGAGTATTTGACGGCAAGATAGGGCTTATGGTGTCTTCTCTTGTGGATGACCATTTAAGTGATGAGGAGGCTGACGAGCTGATACGGCTTTTGGAGAAGAAGCTGGGTGACAAATAGCGGGAGGTGTTTTCATGGCGGAGGTTATTTTAAGTACGTGTGTCCTTATTGTAATGCTTCTTATATTCAGAAAGATTGCAGAGGACAGAATAAGTCCGAATATTATTTATGCCGTATGGCTTTTGGTGGCGGTGCGCGTTCTTATACCGGTGCCGTTTTCAAAATTTCTTCCGGAGTATAAGCCGACGGTGACGACGGTCGTACAAAGTGAGTGGAAGCTTGATAAAAGTACGATTAAAGCTGATGATGTGCCGGATGTGCAGGAAAATCAGAGCAAGATGACAACGGAGGGCATCAGCGCTTTGGCAAATGATGACTCAGTGTCAGGCGGGCAGTATACGATGCCGTCAGTGGGGCATACGACGCAGTCAGTGGAGCATATGACGCTGTCAGCGGAGCATATGGCGCCGGCGGCACAGAACAACGTATCGGCGGAAAGGACAAGAACTTTATTTATTTTGTGGCTGGCCGGTTTTATGTCTGTCGCTTCGGTGCTTGCGGCTAAAAATATGAATTTTGCAGCAAGGCTTAAGAAGGGCAGGATTTATTTTAAGCATGTCGGAAAGCTAAACGTATATGCAATCGATGGCGTGGGGGCGCCTTTTGTTTTCGGCCTGTTTCGGCCGGCAGTCTATGTTGACAGCCGGAGTATTAAAAATGAAGCTGTTTTGGACTGTGTATTGGCACATGAGTTCGGACATATCAAACATAAAGACCATTGGTGGCTTTTGGTGCGGTGGCTCTGTGTATGTGTCCAGTGGTTTAATCCGCTTGTATGGTTTGCGGCTTTTTTGTCGGCAAAGGATGCAGAAATTGCCTGCGATTATCATGTGATTTGCAGGAAAAATGCCGCGGAGCGGCTGAATTACGGCAGAAGCCTGATAAGTCTAGCATCAGTGCAAAGCCGTGCGGTCACAAGTGTACTTTGTTCCCCGGCGCTGCCATTTCGCAAACCGTTTTTAAAAAAGCGAATTACAAAAATCGGTCAGTTTACAATCATCAGACGTTCGCGCAATCTTGGTGCAGTTGTGATTGCGGCGGCGATTTTTGCGGCAGCGCTTATGGGCTGCAACAGGAATGTGATCAATGACAGGGAAAATACAGTTGAGACAGTCAAACGCACCTCATTGGCGGCATTGACAAGGGACAGTCATGCGGCTGTTGTCGGAGAAAGTAAGATAAAGCTTGAAGCTGTCGGCTACCTTGCAGATAATGCTTACGGCAGCAGTGCTGTGCCGTGGATGGACGGTTTTTATATCGAAAATCAAAATTGCTCAGACGATGAGGATGTTTATATTGATTTGAAGCAAAAGACAGCCGCCGCAGTCAGACAAGAGGAAGCACAGACGCAAGGCAGCGGTCAGTGGGACGGTCATCAATATTTTATTGATGGCAGGCTCTATACTTACGGAACAGAAAATAATGGGCGGGACGCCCTGTATGTCAGCGAAGCCGACGGTTCGAACCGGCAGCGTGTCTGCTTTTTTGACGAAGGTCTGTCACCGTATAAGGCATGGGTATTTTTAGCCTATGATAAAGCGCATCATGATATTTACTATTTTTCGGAAAAGCTTGAAAAGAAAGATGTAGATTTTGACAAAAATAACCGATACATTGTCCGCATGAATATGGACACGAAAAAACAGACGATTGCGGGAAAAGTTAGTGCAGATATTGATATGCGCCGGTACGGTGCTGCCGGGGACAATATTTTTTATATGAGAGATGAAAATATTGTGGCTTACAATCTGACAAGCGGCAAGGAATATACGCTCAATCTGCCGAACAAGTATACATACGGGATATGGCGTATTTTTGAAAATCGGCTGTATTATATGGGAAAAGATGAAAATACAGTGCTGTATATGGATTTAGAGACAGGCAAGGAGCATTTCGCCGGAGAGATTTTAGAAGATGAAACAATGCCTGCGAAAGTATTTCTGACAGATTATATGTGGGATGGAAAGTTTGTTTTCTATATTATCAATGACCAGACGGCGACATACAGCTATGTGGCAATGGCGCCGGACGGCGGCGAAAAGAAGGTATGCCGCAGGGCGGATATCGGCGGAAGTACAGATATCATTGCCGAAACTGAAAATGAATTTATTATTGTCGAAGCAGACAGCCGGTGGCAGGACGAAAATAAGAAGCTGTCCTACAAAATCATCAGTAAAAAAGATTACTGGGGCGGTCATTATGATAGGGCAGAAGTGTTGTAAAAGTTGAGGTTTGTCGACTTAACATATTGGAAACTTTATTGCCATTATCTCACGCGCAGGGGCGGCATATCATTTCTGGTGACACGCTGCGCCTTTCTATGAACGCCGCGCGT
>USSL01000195.1 GCA_900557175.1 uncultured Eubacteriales bacterium | reverse complement strand
ACCGGATAAGCGCCGCCGATATGGCCGCCATCATCAAAATTAAGCGCACCGCCGGAATATTTGCGGACAGCCATATCAATCAGTACATTGCCCGGACCTGTATCAAAGGCCGACACCGCCGCCATATCGCCGTTCTTCGGAATATAGGTGATATTACCGATACCCCCAATATTTTGCAGGGCAATATTTCGGGACGCATCCTTATAAATTAAATATTCTGTGTATGGCACAAGCGGCGCGCCGTAGCCGCCGGCTGCCATATCGCGCACACGAAAATCAGATACTGCAATCGTATGCAGTGCTTCGCATATCGGTGATACATCGCCAATCTGAAGTGTTGCCGCTACAGGAACACCTAAATAATTTTCCGGCGATGGCTGATGAAAAACTGTCTGTCCGTGGCAGCCGACTAAGTCAATGTCTGACGTTTTCACACCGGCTGTCTCACAAAGTTTTAAGCAGGCATCCGCATACAGCTTTCCCAACAGCCCGTTCATCATACAAAGCTCCCTGCTGCCGCCAAAATTTCCTTCTGTCATCTGTAAAATGCGTTCTCTCACTTCATGTTCAAAGGGAACACTTATATAGGCTTTAAGGCAGACTTTTGTGTCTGCCCCGCTGCCTTTCATATGAACGAGCGCCGCATCAATACCGTCGGCACTTGTGCCGCTCATAAGCCCGATGACAAGCCGCTCTTTTTTCTTCATTACATCAACTAAACTCAACCTTTAACGCCTCCAAGTGCAATACCCTCAACAAACTGTTTCTGAAGGCAGCAATATAAAATAAATGGGAAGATAAATGTAATTGTTGCACCGGCCATAATCAAACCATAGTTTTTCTCAAGTGTCGTATCCAAAAGAGACATGGATACGACAAGTGTGTACATCTTACTCTTTGTCGCACTGACTAACGGCCATATGAAAGAGTTCCATGAAGAAACAAATGTAAATATTGTCAGAGACACTGTTGCCGGTTTTACAAGCGGCATCACGATTCTAAGGAAAATATAAAACTCCTTGCAGCCATCAATCTGAGCCGCCTCCATAAGTTCATCCGGCACACTCTTAATAAACGAACGCATCATCATGACGCCAAAAGCGCCTGCCATCGGTATAATAAGCGCCTGATATGTATTTAACCAGCCAAGCTCACGCATAATGATAAAAAGCGGAATTAATGTAACCTGCCCCGGAATCATCATTGTGGCAATATAAACCTTATAAATAAATTCCTTGCCCGGCATTGGCTTTTTCTCAAAACCGTAACCTGCCATCGCCGATACAAGACACGTCCACAGACAAGACAATACTGCAACAACAATACTGTTAATCAGTGAACGTGCGTAATCGCCTCTTAAAAGCACCGTCCTATAATTTAAAAAATCGAAACTGATATCTTTTAAATGAAAATAAGGTGAGTAGGACTGTGTCAATGACATTAAAAACATATATATAAGAGGCGCAACACAAAGGATTGCAAAAAATGTTACTAAAACAATACCGATGATTGTAAGCACGCCGCCCTTTTTTCTTGCATCCATTTATTTTGCCACCTCCTTTTCTTTGAAAAAGACATCCTGAATCAGATGAATCATTAAAATAAAGATAAGCAAGATGACAGCAACTGCGCTGGCATAACCCATCTTACTGTTACCGAACGCATACTGATAAATCAGGTAAGCCAATGTCAGCGTCGATGTTCCCGGACCTCCGGTTGTCATCTGGAAAATAATATCAAACGTTTGGAAAGACCATATAACGCTTAATGTAATAACCATATATGTAATCGGCTTCACACTTGGCACTGTAATATACCAGAATCGCTTCATCGTTGTGGCGCCGTCCACAATTGCCGCCTCATGCTGGTCTCTTGACACACCCATGATACCGGCATAGTAAATGATAAGAAAATAGCCGACGCTTTTCCATATAGACACGATTGAAATACATATAAATGCAAGATTTTTATCGCCAAGCCAGTTTAAGCCCATACCGCCTAAAAATTCAACCATGCCGTTTAAAATACCGTCGTTTTTGAAAATAATTTTCCATACAGCCGATGCGGCAATCGCTGAAATAATCTGCGGAATAAAAATGACACTCCGAAGAAAGCTGCCATATTTATTTCTCAGCTTTTCGGCAATAAACGCCGCAATACCGAGAGATAAAATCACCTGTGCCGGCACTGTCACAATGACATACTTTACTGTGTTGACAAGCGCCGCATAGAACGTATCATTTTTAAAGATTGAATTATAATTTTTCAGGCCGACAAATTTAGGTGATGAATACATATTAAAATCTGTCAGACTGAAATAAAACGTCATAATAATCGCAACAACACAAAACGTCATAATAATTAAAAATGACGGCAGTATATAAAGCATCCCGTAAAAAGCCTGACGCTTTGTCCGTCTTGAAGTTTTTGCTACTTTTCCGCCTTTCATGCCAATCCTCCCTGTTGTATTTTTAATTAAACTAAGGGCTGCCCGCCAAATCACATTTTTCGTTCCGGCAGGGCAGCCCTATATCACAACTTTTCTAAATTGTCAGTGCATTATACTGCTCCATCGCATCATCGAGAACTTCCTGAGGCGTCATATCTCCCATAAACATAGACTGAATATTTTTAAGTAAAAGGTCATATAATGCATCTGAATTTTCAAATGACGGCCAGTTATGGAAAATATCTGCCTGTTCTGTATACATCTTCTGGAATTTTTCATTATCAAAATATTTTGCATCTTTTGTAATCGGACACATCGCATACATCTGCTCATGGAACGCATCCATGACAGGAGCGCTTAACATATATTTCATAGCTTTCACTGCCAGTTCCTTATTCTCGCTGTTTGAAGCAATCGCAAGTGAATCGGAAGCAATCCATGTTGCCATTTTGCCGCTTGGGCCTGCAAGCGCCGGTGTGAAATCCCAATGAATGCCTGCTTCTGTATTCTTCTTTGCAGCACCTGTATCACCCACATACATTGCAAGCTTGCCTTCCTGGAATTTTGTCTTAATATCATCTTCTGCAGTGATAGACTCATCAAAGATACCTTCATCTAAAAAGCTCTTTAAAAATTCAAGCGCTTCAAGCCCCTGCGCATTATTGATTGCAGGCTTGCCCTCGTCATCAAGAAATTCTCCGCCTGCCTGCCAGTAATACGGCAGAAAACTTGTCATCAACACGCCCTTGCCTGTGCCGCCCCAGCTTTGAAGAAATGGCTGCACATCTGTATTCTCCTTAATCTTTTTACATGCATCCATAAATTCTTTCCATGTTGTCGGCACTTCTGACACGCCTGCTTCCTTCAAAACATCCATGTTGCAGTAGAGAATACTTGCATTGCCGACAAGCATCGGTGCCAAATACTGTGTGTCATTAATTTTTCCCAAATCCCAGTAAATATAATTTTCAAGTTCCTCCTCTGTGAAATAGGATTCCAGCGGTTCAAGCGCACCTGAAACAGCCAAATCATACGCTGTATCAATATAGAGCACATCCGGGCCTTCGCCGGATGTCAGGCCGGTCGTCACTTTCTGTCCGTAACCATCCCATGGAAGCACTTCAACCTTCACTGTGCAATTATTTTCTTTTTCAAAAGCATCAAACTGAGTATCCCAAAACTCCTGATCTGTCATTTCGGCATCTGACGGCGCATATGGTGGAATCCATACAGAAATTTCACCGCCGCCCCCGGTGCTGTCACCGCTGCCGCCATCACCGGATGTTTCACCGTTATTGCCGCACGCTGCAAGCGCTCCAGACACCATCGTTATACCTAGTACCATTGCCAACCATCTTTTTTTCATCATAATAAACCTCCTCGTATCATACGTTTGTTACACTATGCTTTCATTTTTACTGCATCCTTGATTTTTCCTTTAGCACCTTTTAAAATACGTTTTGTATTTTCCATATCCGTACCTAAAAGCAAATAAAGTATTGCCGTTTTTGCTTCACCGCCGGCCGTCAAAAGCGCTTCTTTTGCTGTTGGGCGGTCACAGCCGACAGCCTGCATCACTATATTTTCAGACCGTACAATAAGCTTTTCATTCGTCTGCCGCACATCAACCATCAAATTTTTGTAAACCTTACCGATGCCAACCATACTGACTGTTGATATCATATTTA
>USSL01000194.1 GCA_900557175.1 uncultured Eubacteriales bacterium | reverse complement strand
GGATCAAACTCTTTGCCGACAGCTTCAATGGCTGTCACACCGGCGCCTTCCAAAATGCCCATCATCTTTTTGTAAATCATCTCCATGCCCTGAGCAAATGATGTTTCCTTATCATCATCACTCATTGCTGCGATGCCTCTTTCAAAATCATCAACAACCGGAAGTAGCTTCTCAATCATTGTCGAAGCACCCGAATCAAACATCTGACTCTTTTCTTTTTCGGTACGCTTTCTGAAATTATCGAACTCAGCCATCTGACGGATAACCTTATCGTTCAGCTCCTCAATCTGTATGTCCTTTTTATCTTTTTTCTTTTCCTTTTTTCCAAAAAGCTTTGATTTCTTTTTGTCATTATCGTCTGATTTGACTTCTTCAGTCTCCTCTGTACCGGCTTCTTCTGTTTCTGATGTCTCCTGTAAAGCTTCTGACGGCTCACAGTTCTCTGTATTTTGAACAGTTTCTTTGACATCTTCCTCTGAAGAAGTTATCTCTATATCTTTATCCATCTCTGTCAACACGATTCACCTCATTTATCTTTCTTAAATATCTCATCCAGCTGATTCATCATCGTCTGGAGATTACCTACAACTTTTTTATAATCCATGCGCTTCGGTCCGATAATGCCGATTGTGCCGTGAACGCCTTCCTCAAGTTCGTAAGTCGCTGTCACAATACTGCAGTCTTTCATCGTCCCCACCGGAGACTCTGAACCAATATAGACTTGAATCGCATTCTTTTCTTTGTCATCACGCTCAAGTTCCTCCGTCACAAGCTCTGTCAGTGCCTTCTTTTCCTCAAGCGCATAAATAAGCTCACTGGCTTTTTGTGTATCGCACAATTCAGGATATTTAAAAAGATTTGTTGTGCCGCTCGTATAAATCTCGACATCATCTTCTTCCTGTATTGCCGCCGCGATTGCATCAATAATATCATTGATAACTTTATTGTGGCCGTCGGCCTGCCGTTTTAGCTGTCCGATCAGCTCCATGTTGATTTCCTGAAGGCTGAGTCCCTGAAGGAAAGTATTCAGCACAAGATTCAGCTTAACAACATCCTCCGGCAATATCTCCGTCTCTGTCGTAATCAGCTTATTCTTTATAACATTGCCGTCCAGCATAAGGACAACGAGTATCTGTGTCGCCTCAACAAGCGAAAGCTGAATAAATCTAAGCTTATTGCGCTTATACTGCGGTGATGAAATCAAAGATGCATAATTGGTATTGGCTGCCAAAAGCTTTGCCACCTGCTTTAAAAGCTGATCGACCTTATCGGCCTTTTCAATCATCATCTCTTTCATCCCGTCAACCTCGGCAATCTTATCCTTCATCAAATTGTCGACATAAAACCGATAGCCTTTATCCGAGGGAATACGTCCGGCAGATGTATGCGGCTGAATAATAAATCCAAGCTCCTCTAAATCTGCCATCTCATTTCTGATAGTCGCGGAACTTAAATTCAAATCCGTGAACTTTGAAATTGTTCTTGAACCAACCGGCTCACCCGTATTCAAGTAAGTCTGGATGATGGCATTTAAAATCTTCACTTTTCTCTCATCTAATTCCACGATATCACCTCTTTTTTGCTTGTTAGCACTCATTGTTTTAGAGTGCTAACACTTTCTGTACATAACATAGCACTATCTAAAACCTTTGTCAAGCGGATTTCCCAAATTTTTTACTTTTCTTTAAAAAAAATCTCCTATATAATGATAACAAAGGGGCAAAGCCTGGCACCGCCTCAGGCTCGCCTGATGGCGTGGCTTGGCTTTCGCCCCGCAAAACATGAGTAAGAAGCCATTTTCCATCGGAAAATGAGCGGATTACGAATGTTTTCAGGATTGCGGGAGCATCCTTGCGGAGCAATCCGTTATCATTATTTTTGCTTAAACAAAGTAAGAAGCCATTTTATATCCAAGGAGGACTCTATGCAAAAACCAATTGCCATATACATACACTTTCCATTTTGCCAAAAAAAATGCCTCTACTGTGATTTTCTTTCTTTTCCGGCCTGCCAAAAGACAGATATCTATATGGATGCGCTCATTACTGAGCTTCTGACCGTCCCGGCAGCACTTTTTTTTAACAATAACTATATCATTACTTCTATATTTATAGGCGGCGGTACACCGTCACTGATGCAGCCGGCGCAGCTCACCCGGCTCATGGATGTACTATCACAATATCCGATCAGCAAAGCTGCCGAAATTACAATGGAAGCCAACCCTGGCACACTCACGCCCGAACTGCTTCACACAATGCACACATCAGGCATTAACCGGTTAAGCATCGGTCTTCAGTCCGCTGATGATGCTGCACTTTCCCTGCTCGGCCGTATTCATACTTACGAACAGTTTGAGGAAAATTATCACGCCGCAAGGGCTGCCGGTTTCCAAAATATCAATATTGATTTAATGTCCGCCCTTCCCGGTCAGTCACCCGAAGCTTACGAGAATGGGCTTTTTCGCATTTTAAGCCTTCATCCCGAACACATTTCCGCATACAGTCTTATTATTGAAGAAGGCACACCATTTTATGACTATTATGAGGAAAATAAAGATATCGGCATAAAGCTTCCGCCTCTGCCCTCTGAAGACGATGAACGGCTGATGTATCACCGCACAAAGGCAATTTTAAAAGCTGCCGGATACGAGCGCTATGAAATATCCAATTATGCAAAAAAAGGCTTTGAATGCCGCCATAACACCGCCTACTGGACACGTCAGGATTACCTCGGTCTCGGCCTCGGCGCTGCAAGCATGGTTGGCAATGTCCGCTTTTCAAATACATCAGACTTTGATACCTATATCCGTCAGTTTAGTGCCGGTAACAAAGGCGACTGCGCTGCCTCGCTGCCATCTGTACAAAATGCAGGTTCACGCCCTGATGGGTGCAAAGATTTCCACATTAGCAAAGAAAATCTCTCTGTCAATGCACAGATGGAAGAATTTATGTTTCTCGGCCTGAGACTCACCTGCGGCGTCAGCCCGGAAACCTTTAAACAGCTTTTCAAAAAGGATATCTTCGATATTTACGGCAGCGTCATTGACCGCCATATAAAAGACGGCACACTCATTTTTAAAGCAGACTCCGGCTGTATTGCCTTAAGCGAGCACGGACTTGATGTCAGCAACATGATTATGGCTGACTTTATTTTAGATTAACAAATACATAGAATAGAAAGGATTTTAAATATGAAAATTGTAATTTTAGAACGCCACAGTGTCGGCACTGATATTGATATCACATGTCTGAACCATTTCGGAAATGTGATATCTTATAATAATACCGTCGGTGAAGAAACGGCCAACCGTGTCACTGACGCAGATATTATTATTTGCAACAAAGCCCCTATGAACGAATCAACTTTAAAGGATGCAAAAAATGTGCGGCTCATCTGTCTTTTTGCCACCGGTTATGACAATGTCGATACAGACTACTGTAAAAGCAGAGGAATTACCGTATGCAATGTTTCCGATTACTGCACCGACGCTGTCGCACAGCACACATTTGCCATGACGCTGTTTCTGCTTGAAAAGCTGCACCATTATGACCGGTATGTCAAGTCCGGCCAATACGGCGCCCAAAAGCGTTTCTCCAATTTTGACTTACCCTATTACGAACTTGCAAATAAAACATGGGGTATTGTCGGTATGGGACATATCGGACACCGTGTTGCAAGAATCGCCTCTGCCTTCGGATGTAAGGTTATTTTTTACTCAGCCTCCGGTCAGAGCCACTGCACCGATTACGAACGTGTCAGCCTTGAAACGCTTTTAAAATCATCAGATATTATATCTCTACACTGCCCACTTTCCGATAAAACCTTTCATCTCATTGATGACCGGGCGCTTCACATGGTTCGTCCGTCATCCATTCTCATTAATGTGGCACGCGGTCCGGTCGTCGATAATACGGCACTTTACCATGCCCTCAATGAAAATCGTCTTATGGCTGCAGGTCTTGATGTCCTTGAGGGCGAGCCGATAACGCCTGACAATCCGCTGTCTCAGTTTACAGACAGTACACGGCTTATTATTACGCCGCACATGGCATGGGCAAGCACCGAAGCCCGCCAGCGGGTTGTCGATGAAACTGCCGAAAATATCAAAGCATTTTTAAAAGGCGAACCGCGCAATACACTATAATACTG
>USSL01000193.1 GCA_900557175.1 uncultured Eubacteriales bacterium | reverse complement strand
CCTCGCTGCTGCGCCCAAGCTTATCTTTAACAAGAGTATTTAACTTTTCGTCGGAAAATGTTCCGGCGCCGCCCTCACCAAATTGAACATTGGATTCTGTATTTAAAATACCTGTTTCCCAAAACTTCTGTACTGTCTTCTGGCGTGCCTCAACAGGCTCTCCCCGCTCGATTAAAAGCGGACGGTAACCGTGCCGGGCAAGCATCAGTGCACAAAAAAGTCCGGCAGGGCCGCTGCCTGCAATCACCGGACGGGCATTTAAACTGCCTTCACCCGGCTTTGGAAAAATATAAACCGTTTTTACCGCCTTTGTCACCGATTTTTCATTGCGGTGCTTTTTTAACCACGCTGCTTCATTTTTTACGGCAACATCCACCGTATAAGTAAAGCAAATATCGTCCTTCTTACGTGCATCCACTGATTTTTTAATCATATGATACTCTAAAATTTCACTTTCCGGCAAATGCAGCGTCTTTGACAGCTTCCGAAGAAGCGCTGCCTGATCATGCCTGTAATGAAGCTTTAACTGACTGATTCTGAGCATAATTTTCCACCTTTCACTGTCTCTGCCGCACTGCGCCCGGCAATGCGCCCGCTCTGAAAAGCAAAGTGCAGGTTATAGCCGCCGCATATGCCGTCCACATCAAGAAGCTCTCCGGCAATATAAAGTCCCGGTATCATTTTAGATGCCATCGTATGTGCAAAAATCTCCGATGTATCGACACCGCCGGCACATACCTGAGCCTCATCAAAGCTGTTTGTTCCGGTAATCTTCACTTCAAAATGTTTCAGCGCGCATACAAGCCGGGAAAGCTGCGCATTTTTAAGCGAAGCCGCCGGCATATCCTGCTTCAAGCCTGAAAGCTTTAAAAAGACAGGCACAAGCTTACTGTTTATAAGTCCTGTAAAAAACTGAGCCATATTTTTCCCGTCAGCATTTTGGGCTCGCCGCTTTAACATTGCAAACATTGCCTTATCATCAAGCTTCGGAAAAAAGTCAAGCACGGCACGCACATCTTTCGCTGCCTTCAGCCCGTAAGCCGCATACCGGCTGACCTGAAATACAGGAATACCTGAAATGCCATAGGCTGTCAGCTGAATTTGTCCTGCATCATCGGCTTCTTTTTGACCATCGGCATAAAGTGTCACCGATGCATCGGCACGCACACCGGCAATCTGCTTCCAGAACTTCTGCGCTTTCATGCCAAAAAGCCCCTCACAAAGAAGGCCGCACAATGCAGGAACAACAGGCACGACTGTATGTCCGAGTGCTTTTGCAAGGCGATAACCGCTGCCGTCACTGCCAAGCTTCGGATAAGCGCGTCCGCCCGATGCAAGTACAAAGGTCTTCGCCCCAATGTCTCTTTGCTCTGTCTGTATAAAAAAACCGCCGTGGGCAGCCTTTATCTTTAAAACCGGCTCCGAAAGTGCGATATCAACGCCAAGGCGCTCACATTCATCCAAAAGCACACCGGCAACCGAAGCCGCCTGCTCTGAATTCGGATAAAAATAGCCGTCCCGCTCTTTCGGCCATATGCCGAGCGTTTCAAAAAAATCAACCGTCGATTCCCACGGGCACTCATTTAAAAAATCCTGTATAAAACGCCTGCCGCCTCTGTAACAGGCTTCATGCATCACTTTATTTGTATAATTACATCTGCCGTTACCTGTCGCCAGTATCTTTTTGGCAGGCTTATCCATCCGCTCAAGGACAAGGACAGATACGCCCGCCCGCGCAGCCTCTATGGCAGCGCAAAGTCCTGACGCTCCGGCTCCGGCAATGACTACATCATATTTCATAATCCGCCTCCCATTTAAGGTATTCTTCATTATAACAGATTTTTTAAGGAAGTCAAAGGGTGGATGCCACTTTTACCGCGCATGCTAAAACTACTTGACATCCGGCGCCTGTGCTCATATACTTGGAATGATTCAAAGAAATTTTTAAGAAAGGAACAACACAAATGAAAAAACTGCTAAATACATCTATGATTTATTTTATTTTGGCTTTAGCTGCCGGCGTATTCTACAGGGAATTTACAAAATTTAACAGCTTTGAGGGACAGGCGGCACTTGGACGTGTCCATACACATTTATTTGTTTTGGGCATGTTTCTTTTTCTCATTGCCGCACTTTTTGCAAAAGCCGAGCCGTCTTTTACAGAGTGTAAAAGTTTTAAAAGCTTTTATATTCTCTACAATATTTCACTGCCGTTTATGGTCTGCATGAAGATTGTCCGCGGTATTGTTCAGGTGCTTGGCACCCAACTCACAAAAGCAGGCAATGCCATGATTTCAGGCTTTGCGGGCATCGCCCACATTCTGATGGCTATTTCCCTTGCCATGTTCTTTGCGGCACTGAAAAAAAGTTTTCAAAACAAATAAAAAATAATCATAGTCAAATAAAAAGGGCAGCAGATTTTAATGTCGGTACAATTTAATGTGCCTGCACAAAATCCGCTGCCCTCTTTTCTATATTTCTTATTCTTTATTTATCCACGGTAGCCGTTTGGATTCATTGACTGCCAGCGCCATGAGTCTTCGCACATCTCGTCAAGGTCTCTTTCAGCTTTCCAGCCAAGCTCGTTTAATGCCTTTGTGGCATCGGAATAGCATGTTGCAATATCGCCCGGTCTTCTCGGTTTAATTGCATATTTGATTTCCTTGCCGCACGCTTTTTCAAAAGCATGAACAATATCAAGAACGCTGTAGCCTTTGCCTGTACCTAAATTATAAACGTTGACGCCGTCTTTATCTTTTAATTTCTCAATTGCCTTTACATGGCCGATAGCAAGGTCAACAACATGGATATAGTCTCTGACGCCTGTACCGTCGTGTGTATCGTAATCATTGCCGAATACACCAAGGCACTCTAATTTACCGATAGCAACCTGTGTCACATATGGCACAAGATTGTTTGGAATACCCTTTGGATCCTCACCGATAAGTCCGCTCTTATGTGCACCGATCGGATTAAAGTATCTTAATAAGATAACATTCCATTCAGGATCTGCTGTATGTAAATCTGTTAAAATCTGCTCAAGCATACTCTTTGTCCAGCCATACGGATTTGTACATGTTCCCTTCGGGCATTCTTCTGTAATCGGAATAAATGCAGGATCTCCGTAAACTGTTGCTGAAGAACTGAACACAATATTTTTAACACCATGATTTCTCATAACGTCGCAAAGAATCAATGTTCCTGTAATATTATTATGGTAATATTCAAGCGGCTTTGCAACAGACTCGCCGACAGCCTTAAGTCCTGCAAAGTGGATAACGGCCTCAATAGACTCATTATCAAAAATAGTATTTAAAGCCTCTTTGTCTAAAATATCTGCCTCATAAAACTTCAAGTCTTTGCCTGTAATCTTTTTCACACGTTCAAGTGATTCCTCACATGAATTTGAAAGATTATCAACAACAACAACATCATACCCGGCATTTAAAAGCTCCACACATGTGTGGCTTCCGATAAATCCGGCACCGCCTGTGACTAAAATTGCCATGACGCCTTCCTCCTGTCTACTAAATAAATTTATGTACAATGTTTTTCATTGTATCCCACTTTGTTTCCATATCGCTGACAAGCTTAAACTGTGTTCTCGCACGGTCAAGGTTATGGCCTTCACGATGAACGCGAAAATATGTATCGCCCTGAAGATAATCTGTCAAAAAACGCATACCGCACTCAAAAGTCATGACCATTGCGCCTGTCGGAAGCATCTCGATTTCTTTTGAAGTCAGCTTGCCGCCGCAGCCTTCAATAAAACCTTTTGTATACAATTCAAATAATTGCATACTGCAGCTTACTTTGTCAAGGTCTTTTTCATCTTCTTCCGCAGTACTTGCACCAAAACGGATAGAATCGCCGAAATCATTCACGGAAAGTCCCGGCATAACCGTATCAAGGTCAATCACACAGATACCTTTATGTGTCTCATCATCAATCATAATGTTGTTCAGCTTCGTGTCATTATGTGTCACGCGCAGCGGAAGCTCTTTATTTTTAAGCATATCACCAAGCACGTGTGCCAGCGCTTCATGATTTAATACAAAATCGATTTCTGCCTGAACATCCTTTGCTCTGCCACAAATATCATCAGCAACTGCTTTTTTGAAAACTTCAAAACGGGCTGCTGTATCATGAAAACCTGCGAT
>USSL01000192.1 GCA_900557175.1 uncultured Eubacteriales bacterium | reverse complement strand
TCAGTTGGTAGAGCACCTGACTCTTAATCAGGGTGTCCAGGGTTCGAGCCCCTGAAGGCGCACTTAGAAGCACTGTTTTTGCAGACATGAGAGCTGCGGGGGCGGTGCTTTTTTCATGTGAAAAATCAGACATGTGTGATGCAGATCTGACCGCAAAGTGGTCGCAGGGCAAGTAAAAGACTGAAATAATAGAATATCATTTACATAGACAGTATTGGGAAAAGAGACTTAGCTATTCTTCTTGTTCGGGTGGAATATATTCAATGAGTTACTCAGGATGAATACAATTTCAAAATAAGTGTTGCCAGAAAAAAAGTTGATAATTTTGAAGAAATCAGAAGAATTGAGCAGCAGTGTGAAATGGGTATTATCACAAAAGAAGAAAAGAAAATGATACGGTACGGGAGTGCAATGAGGCGTCTCATATTTTCTATTTGGGACTGGATATTATATTTTATAGTATCAATGCTACTCCTGTTAATTCCATTTTCAGTAGTGTTGAGTATTCTGTTCCAATGGGGATGGTTGATTCAGATTGTAGCTGTTATTGTACTGGTTATCGTTATATATCGAATGATTGCACGAAGAAAATAAAAACGCTTATAGGGCGGACGGCGGTATGTCGTCCGCCCTGATCTTTTATGACATAGTAAATTTCTTGGAAATCCTATGTCACAAAAATACACTTCATGTGCAGACACACAGAAGCTAAATGATTGCATCGAACGATTGTCGAAAATGGTCGAAAAGTTGTGAGTGAACCGGCCTTGACACGAAAAGTATTCTGTTTTATGATGAACTTATCAATTACATCCGCAGGTAAAAGCGGTTCTTATTTCTAAGGGAGTTTCTCCCATGAATTCCTATTTTTACGAAAAAACAACAGGGGCATTTCAGCCTTTTTGAAGTGCAGCCTTTTTTATAAATTTAAAGAAATATAACCGATGGAGGAGGGTATTTTATGATGAAAAAAAGGCTATTTTCTTTAATACTTATGTGTGCGGTTATCCTTGCAGGTTTTAACAGTGTCACATTTGCGCAGGAGACAAAAAGTGTGCCGGAAACGGAAAGTTTGGAAGAAGCAGAAAGCGTGCCGGAAACGGAAAGTTTGGAAGAAACAGAAAGCGTGCCGGAAACAGAAAGTTTGGAAGAAGCAGAAAGTCTTACGGAGACAGAGAGCACCGAAGAAATGCAAAATACGACAGAAGCGTCCGGAAACGGCGAGGCAGCAGAACATGGCAGTATCACAGGCTTTGTAGAGAAGAATTTTGATGCGGTGGATATTTATTTTAATGATTATGTGACAAATGGCGGGGAAACTTATCTCTCAAGTATGCTTCCGGATTCTGTGACGGCGGTTTATGAAAATGGTGAAAAGGCTGCAGTTGATGCGGTGTGGATTGCAGACAGGCCGTTTGGCGCCGAGGGTGCAGGCATTTATACGTATACGCTTGATGCAGGCCAGTATGACATTACTTCGGATTTTGATATGGCGCGGCTTCCAAAGGCCGTTTTAAATGCCGTTTATGAAAAGAAGGCTGTGTCGTCGGCTTTCTTTGCAAAAAGAGCTGTCGGCGGCGGTATTTATGATGAACAAAGAGCAGAGTTTCGGTATGCAGGAGGTGCCGAGCCTTCCGATTATGGCGGTTATATGACACAGTATTTTAACATAGGTTTTGACGGCAGGACATACACGGGAATGTGTGGGAAGGCATCTTATCGTGCACCGGCAGAGGGCAACTATTACGTTCATGAGATTCCGGGCGGTACAAGAGAAAGTGATATTGTGAAGGCCATTCTTCTGACAAATCCGCTGACAGGACCTTATCCTGATGATACATGGAAAACGATTGCCGGCGGCAAGTTTAATGATAAGATGCTATGGAGCGTCCATTCGGCATTGAGTGTTTACTGGTCGGATGATGAATTTGGTTCGGACTGGATAAGGGTGAATGCTATTGCACAGATGGGTAATTACTTATATGACGAATGGATTCCGGCGCATAAATCAATTATGAATTCAACCCATGCTTACTACTTATGTGCATCCTCTAAACCGCATAACAGTGATAATTTTGGCGGCAAGTGTCCGTCGGGCCGCCAGGATGTTCTTTTCCTGTCTGATGAAGTGACGCCGCAAAATGGCCGGGTGAAACTGAAAAAAGTTTCAGAAAATCCGGAATTGTCATCGGGAAACAGCTGCTATAGTCTGTCCGGTGCTGTCTATGGGGTGTATACAGATGCACAGTGCAAAAATAGTGTCGGTACATTGACAACGAATGAGAACGGAATAAGTAATACATTAGAACTTTCTGAAGGGACTTATTATGTTAAAGAAACAAAAGCGCCTGATGGTTTTCTTATGAATACGCAAATATATACAGTACATTTAAAGGCAGAGGAGACAACGGAAGTCAGGGCTTCAGATATGCCGGGCAGTGACGGACTTGGGCTTAAACTTATAAAGCTTGACGGCGGCGGTCACAAAGATGCTGTGCTTTCTGGTGCACAGTTTACTGTAAAATATTATGACGGTTATTATACAAAAGATAATTTGCCGTCGCGTTCGGACAGAACGTGGGTACTTGAGACAAAGGCAGTGACGGAGCAGGGGAAGATAGTTTATAAGGCATGTCTTGAGGATAAGTATAAAGTATCCGGGGGCAGCTTTTATACATACGGTGGGAAGGCAGTGCTTCCGCTTGGAACAGTGACAATTGAGGAAACGAAGGCGCCGGAAGGCTATGTTCTTGAAGGCGGCTATCTGAAGCCTTCCGGCAGCGAAAACAAGGTTTACGGAAAATATGTTGCACAGGTTAAAAATAAAGGCGGTACGGTACGGCTTGAAGGCGGCAATGTATATGAGGACGTCAATTTCGGTACAAATATGCGTATTAATAAGATTGACGCTAAAACGGGTAAAGGGCTTGCTGGTGCGCGGCTGCGTGTGACCGATCATGAAGGAAAAGTTGTCGATGAGTGGACATCGGACGGTAATGCGCGGACGATAAAAAGTCTTGTTGCCGGGCAGTCATACACAATGACAGAGGTTTCAGTCCCAGACGGTTATGCAACAGCCAAGCCTGTTAAGTTTACTGTAAAAAATACGACAGAAACACAAAATGTCGAAATGGTGGATTTACCGACAATGAAGCAGATTAATAAGGTTGATGCAAAGAGCGGCGAGGGACTTCCCGGTGCAAAACTCCGCATCACAGATGAAGCCGGGAAAGTTATTGATGAATGGGTGTCGGATGGAAAACCGCATCCGATTGAAAAGCTTATTGTCGGCAAGACATATACGCTGACGGAAGTAGGACTTCCCGATGGGTATGTCACTGCAGAACCGGTGAAGTTTACTGTAAAAGATACAGGCGAGGTACAGAAGGTTGTGATGAAAAATGAACCGTCGGTGATTCAGATTGATAAGGTCGATGAGGAAGGCAAAGCTTTGGCTGGCGCCGTACTGCGCATTATTGATAAAAATAATAAACGTGTCGATGAGTGGACATCGGACGGTAAAGGACATACAGTTAAAAAGCTTATCGTTGGCGAGACGTATACACTGAAAGAGGTAAAAGCCCCGGAAGGCTATGTCACTGCAGAGCCAGTACAATTTACTGTCAAAGATACAAAAGAGATTCAGAAAATTACGATGGTAAACAAGTGCACGCGGGTTGAAATTATAAAAGTTGATGCCGAAAGCGGCAATATGCTTTCAGGTGCTTCGCTGGAAGTACACCCAAAGGAAAAAGAAGACGAAATTGTCGATACGTGGGTGACCGATATCACACCCCATGAGATTTTGCGTCTGACGGCGGGGACATCTTATACAATTCAGGAAAATGAGGCACCGGATGGTTATAAAATTGCAGAGCCTGTCACATTTACGGTTGAAGATACAGACAAAGTGCAGAAAGTAACAATGTCAGATGAGCGGGAGGATATACCAAAAGAAACACCAACAGAGAGTGAGACTCCTAAAAAACCGGAGGTGCCAAAAACAGGGGATGTATTTAATCCATTATTTTGGGGCAGCACACTAGTGTTTTCCGGGGCGGCATCTGCATTATTCCTTATTATAAAGTTGAAAAAGAAAAAATAATTGTATTTACACAGTCATTCGGCCGTCTTATAATAAAAGTATTCAAAAATTTATACGACCGGAGGTTATTATGGATA
>USSL01000191.1 GCA_900557175.1 uncultured Eubacteriales bacterium | reverse complement strand
TATGAATTTCGTGAGGGCATGACAGGACGTCTTGAAAAAGGCTATATTTTGCCTGGGCAGATGCAGGTGCTCTATGATTTAAAGGTGATATGGCATAAGCTTTCGAAGCTTCGCACAATAGTGATGGCGACGCTTGCACAGAAATTTAAAATGCTTGATATGAAGGGCGAGTACGGCCTTACAATGAAATCTATCAGCTCATTTAACGGCAATTTCGAAATGCTTGTCAAAGCACTTGGTGTCTGGAAGAAGAATAAGTATAAAATACTTCTTGTGTCCGGTTCGGAGACGAGAGCGCAGCGCCTTGCAAAAGATTTGCAGGCATTTGATTTGAATGCGTTTTATACAGCAGATAAAGACCGTCTGATTAATGACGGTGAAATTATGGTGATTCACGGGAGTCTGCATAAAGGATTTGAGTATCCTCTGATTAAATTTGCAGTGATTGCAGAAACGGATATTTTTGGCGAGGAAAAGAAGAAAAAGGCACGGAGAAAGCGGTATAACGGTCAGAAAATTCAAAGCTTTTCAGACCTTAATATCGGAGATTATGTTGTTCATGAAAATCATGGCCTCGGTGTTTACAAGGGCATTGAAAAAATTGAGGTCGATAAGGTTGAAAAAGATTATATTAAAATAGAATATGCGGGGGGCGGCAATTTGTATGTGCTTGCAACCCAGCTTGATTTAATTCAGAAATATGCCGGTGCCGATGCAAGACAGCCAAAGCTTAATAAGCTTGGCGGTCAGGAATGGCATAAGACAAAAACACGGGTGCGTGGTGCGGTCAAGGATCTGGCGGCGGATTTAATTAAGCTTTATGCCCAGCGGCAGTCTGAAAAAGGCTATGCCTACTCGCCGGATACGGTATGGCAGCGTGAATTTGAAGAAATGTTTCCTTATACAGAAACAGATGATCAGCTTGCAGCCATTGAAGCAGCCAAAAAAGATATGGAAAGCACGAAAATTATGGACAGGCTTGTGTGCGGCGACGTCGGTTACGGCAAAACAGAGGTTGCGATCCGTATTGCCTTTAAGGCTGTTCAGGACGGAAAGCAGGTTGTTGTTTTAGTGCCGACAACGATTCTTGCTCAGCAGCACTATAATACTTTTGTGCAGAGAATGAAGGACTATCCGGTGACTGTTGGCATGCTCTCAAGATTCAGAACGCCAAAGCAGCAGTCGGAAACGCTTAAAGGACTCAAAAATGGTATGGTCGATATTGTGATCGGTACGCACAGAGTGTTATCAAAGGATGTCGAGTTTAAAGATCTGGGACTGTTAATTGTCGATGAGGAACAGCGTTTTGGTGTTGCCCACAAGGAAAAAATAAAACAGTTTCGGAAAAATGTGGATGTGCTGACGCTGACTGCGACGCCGATTCCAAGAACTTTGCATATGAGCCTTATCGGCATTCGGGATATGTGCGTACTAGAGGAGCCGCCGATGGACAGAATGCCGATACAGACATATGTCCTTGAATATAATGAAGAAATGATACGCGAGGCCATTTTGAGGGAGCTTGGACGAGGCGGTCAGGTTTACTACGTATTTAACCGTGTCAACGGTATTGCGGAAATGGCGTCAAAAATTGCCGCGCTTGTGCCGGATGCTTCGGTTGCTTTTGCCCACGGGCAGATGAGCGAGCGTGAGCTCGAAAAAATTATGTATCAGTTTATCAACGGTGAAATTGATGTCCTTGTGTCAACGACAATTATTGAGACAGGTCTTGATATTTCAAATGTCAATACAATGATTATCCATGATGCCGATAAAATGGGATTATCCCAGCTTTACCAGCTCCGCGGACGTGTCGGCCGTTCAAACAGACTTGCTTATGCTTTTCTTATGTACCGGCGAAATACAGTGCTCAGAGAAATTGCGGAAAAGCGGTTAGCAGCTATCCGTGAATTTACAGATTTAGGCTCAGGTTTTAAAATTGCCATGCGTGATTTGGAAATCCGCGGTGCCGGAAATCTTCTCGGTGAGCAGCAGAGCGGTCATATGGAAGCGGTCGGCTATGATTTATACTGTAAAATGCTGAATGAGGCTGTGCGAAAACTGAAGGGTGAGACGGTTGCCGAAGAATTTGAAACAACGGTAGAGCTTGACATGGATGCCTTTATTCCATCTTCTTATATCAGAAATGAATTTCAGAAGCTCGATGTTTATAAGCGGATTGCAGCTATTTTAAATGAGGAAGACTTTGACGAGATGGCCGACGAGCTTATGGACAGATATGGCGAGCTGCCGCGTCCGGCGCAAAATCTTTTATCAATTGCCCTGCTTAAGGCCGAGGCTCACGAGGCGGCAGTTACCCAGCTTACCCAGCGGGGTGAAGCGACAAAAATTATGATGTACAACAGGGCGCCGGTGAATATCAATCGTATTCCGCCGCTTTTGGAAAAATATAACCGCCGTCTGAAATTTATCGGCGGAGAAAATCCGTATTTTATGTACAGGCATGGTGTTCTTAAAGGCACAGAGATTTTGAAATGTGAAAAAAATGTGATAAAAGATATAAAGTCATTGCTTGACTAGACTAAATCATCTATAATGGTTATGTTTAGTTTGGCGTCAGTGGACAGCATATTTCAGGCAGTGCACCGATGCTTATACAGAGAAAGGAAACAGAGAAATCATGAAAAAAAGTTTTTTTAAGAGAATCGCAGGCGCATTTCTTGCGGTTTCTATGGCAGCCGCTTTAATGGCAGGCTGTGGAAAAAGCGGTGAAACTGAAAGTGAAAGTCAGAGCAGTACGTCAGAGAGTGAAGCAGGAAGCACATCAACACCGGTAGCAGAGGCCGGGACAGCGCTTGCAAAAGTAGATCCGACGGCTGTTGCTGTAAAAATCGGCGATGATATCGAAGTTCCGGCTTCGGAAGTATTTTATGTGTACCATGTGTTAAAGCAGCAGATGGAACTGACAGGTGTGACAGACTGGGGCACAGAACTGACAGCAGGTTACACATATGCAGATTATTTAAAGCAGATGGTCGAAAGCCAGGTCGTGACATTTGAGTATTTAGACAGCATGACTGATAAGTATAAAGTAAAGCTTACAGAGGAGGAAGAAGAAGCGGCAGATGAGGAAGTGAAGAAATTCCTTGAAGCTGTTCCTGATGCGGAGAAAGAAGCCTACGGCTTTAATGAAGAAAATATCCGTGCAATGTATGATAAGACTTATTTGACAAATAAGGTTTATGAAGCAGTACAAAAAGAGGCTGAGGAAAGTCTTACAGAGGAAGAACTGGCAGACTGCAAGTTTAAGGAAATCCAGCACATTCTTATTTCAACGCAGAATGTGGAGGAGACAGACGAGAACGGCGAGACGACAGAAACTGCAAAAGATACAGAGGCATATAAGGCAGAACAGAAAGCAAAAGCCGAGGACGTCCTTAAAAAAGTTAAGGACGGCGGTGATTTTGAAGAACTTGCCAACGAATACACAGCTGATAGCGGTGTGACTTATTATCTCAATGAAAAGGGTCAGACACCGGACGGTGCACAGATGGTCGATGCTTTTTATAAGGCAGCCAATGAACTCAAAGAGGGCGAAGTCAGCGGCCTTGTAGAAACAGAGTATGGTTATCATATTATTAAGTGTGTCAGTGAAGACAATGCTGATGCAGATGAGACAGCAAAGCAGAAGCTTATTATGACGAAGGTTCAGGAAGGCTATGCCGCATGGAGCGCTGAAAATGCCGCAGAATTTATGGATATCTGGAAAAACTATGCGGTTGTAAATCCGACAGTAGAAGCTGAGTCTGAGACAGAATCCGCTTCAGAGGAAAGTCAGAACGAGTCTTCAAAAACAACTGAAAGTGAGACAGAAAGCAGCAAGGAATCAGAATAATCACACATATCAATACCGGCAGGCGGTACTGCCGTACAAAGCCGGAGAGACTCTCCGGCTTTTGATTTTTAACATATGAAAGGCCGTCTTTTTAGAAGACAGAAGGGCCATGGGAAAGGATAAGGGGGTACACTATGCAGCAGCAACAGCAGCCAAGAAGAAAGAAAACTCAGATTAAAAAACAGAAGAAAAAAAGCAATATCGTATTAAATATTATTCTCGTGCTCGCAGTCATTTGTTTTGTCGGCAGTGCCGGCTATCTTATTAAATATTATGCGACAAATTTTAAAGCAGAGGGTGATATTAATAAGCTCGAAGACCTTATTGTTGACAATG
>USSL01000190.1 GCA_900557175.1 uncultured Eubacteriales bacterium | reverse complement strand
GGAATTATATAAAAAATATTCATTTTGATTTAGTCAGTCTCGATTGTACGGCACTATCAAGAAACTGGCGGAAGGGACATATGGGTTTTGAAGCTGCTGATGAAGTGAAAAAGCAGTTGGGAGTGATTGGATGCACAAATAAAGATACAGTATTTGTGTTAAGTCATATGGCGCATTTCGGAGATTTTACGCATGATAAGATTTGCAAATTAGAGGAACCTAAAGGGTATGTTGTAGCTTACGACGGATACTCTTGTAATATTTGATTTTATTAAAATACTAGGAGGAGATTCATATGTTGAAGAAAAAATGGGTAAACAGGGGATTAGCATTATTGACGGCGGCTGGCTGTGTGCTGATGTCAGCCTGTGGTGCAGCTGAACAGGGAGGTTATAAAGACAGCGATGAAGGCGCAGAAGTGACAGGATTTGAGGGAAAAAGTATAGAAATTGCAACCTATCTTTCGGGTGATACATTGACAGCCTATAAGGAGGTAATTGCCGGGTTTGAAAAAGAAACAGGTGTGGAGGTTGTTCTTGACGAATATGGCAATGACTATGAGAGCACAATGAAAACGCGGATGGCTTCAAATAGCCTTCCGGATATTTTTGAAACGCATGGATGGTCGCTGATTCGCTATAAAGAATATTTAATGGATTTGAGCGGTGAGGCATGGGCTGATGATTTGAGTAAAGCAGCATTAGGTGTTATTAAAGATACGGACGGAAAAATATATACACTGATGACAACAGGTTCCTGTCTTGGAACAGCAGTGAATATGAATGTTTGTGAAGCTGCCGGTGTTAATCCGTGGGAGATTGAAACGTGGGAAGATTTTAATGAGGCCTGTGATAAAATTAAAGCAGCAGGCTATACGCCGATTGCAAATTACTTTACATCTGCGGGTGCACTGGCAAATGCTAATGGGGCATGGCTAAACTACGAAGGTGCGATGTATGATGACACGGAAGCAATGTTAAATGGTACATGGGACTGGGAAAATTATAATGTTATTTTAGATTATCTTCAGACGTGGTTTGATAATGGTTATGTGTATGAGGACTGCGGAACAATAGGACAGCCGGATGCTATTGAGCGATGTGCTCAAAATGACTGTGCTTTTGTTGTCGGTATCGGCACATCTTTTCAGGCAGCAGTTGCAGCGCAAAATCCGGAGGTGACAATGGCAATGATTCCGATTTGTGCAAGTAAGGAGGGCGGTGCACGTTTTTGCGGCATTGGCGAAGGCGCAGCATTTGGTATATGGAAGGACACAAAAGAGCCGGAAGTTTGCAAAGCCTTCTTAAACTATGTCGCTGAACATTCGGATGGTATTAATGCAGCGGCCGGTGAAATTAGTACATTGCCGTCGCAGACAACAAAGTCTTATGGAATGAAAATGATGGAAGAAATGGAAACTTATTTCCCGGAGGTTTATTATGATAATCTTTGGGATAGAAAGTATATGCCGACAGGAATGTGGAGTATTTTCCAGGTGGCTGCCGGAATGTTCTGCGAAGATCAATCTGATGAAAGTAAACGGGAAGTTATTGATTATTTAAAAGAAAACTATGTGGATTTGTATGAGGCAGCACAGGAAGAATAATGACTGACGGCATATAAAAGCGGGAAAATCGGTCATGTGGCAGTGAGAAAGGGTGAAATATAATGGAGAGAAGAAGAAAGAGAATATTATTGTCATTAAGCATTCCCGCTTTTTTGCTTATCGTTCTGTTTGTGCTTGTACCGCTTGGCAATGCACTGAGAGTGTCATTTTTTAAATGGAACGGTTATTCTCAAAATATGAAGTTTATTGGCTTTGAAAATTACAGTTCTATTTTTACAGATAAAGTATTTATACGTTCTATGGTAAATACTTTTGTTTATGGCTTTGGGAGTACACTGCTTCAGAATATTATGGGACTTTCAGCAGCAGTGTTTGTCAATAAGGCCTTTCGGGGCAGAAACTTTGTCCGTTTGATCCTTTACATGCCTATTATGATTTCAGGCGTTATTATGGGGGCTATTCAATATTATATTTTTAATTTTGAAAATGGTGTTTTAAATAATATTTTGAACATTTTTGGAATTTCGAATATCTATTGGATGGAAACCGGACCACAGGCAGTGCTGATTATTACGCTGATTAACAGTTGGCAGACAATGGGGTTTTGTATGCTGATTTATTTGGCGGGACTGCAGAATATACCGAAAATGTATCAGGAAGCAGCATTGCTTGATGGTGCAAAGAAATGGCAGATTTTTACAAAGGTTAAATTACCGCTTTTGATGCCTGCTATAACGACTGCAGTCATTACAAACCTTATCGGTGGATTAAAGCTCTATGATATTATTGTGACATTGACAAATGGAGGTCCAAATAGAAAATCATTGTCATTATCATATTATATTTCGCTGCTGTATTTTAATGATGAAAAAGCAGGATATTCCTCAGCGGTAGGCATTGCTCTTTTTGTTTTGATTTTTATTGTTGCCGTTCCTATTAACCGGTATTTGCGGAGTAAGGAGGTTGAGTATTGATGAAAACAATGAAATTAGAAAGAGCAAAACCTAAGAAAATTTATGCACCGAATAAAAAAGTGAGAGTCGGAGTCTATGTTGTTGCAGTTTTTCTCGTTATCTTATATTTGCTTCCGATTTATGTGATGTTAAACCAATCCTTTCGCGAAGTGACCGATTTATCGCCGAGACTTTATTTGCCGTTAAAATGGACGTTAGAGAATTATATTGAGGCTTTTACAAATTCTGAGCTGTGGAATGCATTTAAAAATTCTTTGATTTATGTTGTTGAGGTTTGCGGTTTAGAAATTATATTGGGCGGATTGGCAGCCTATGGTCTTGCGAGAGCCGGCGGAAAAGTATCAAAGCTGCTTCGGACATTTAATATATGTATAATGATGATACCAAGTCTGTCACTTTTAGTCGGCACGTATTCACTCATGGTGAATTTGGAAATGATTAATAAAATATGGGCGCTGTCACTGCAGACAGCAGCTATAGGAATGTCAGGAACGATGTTTTTCTATACAGCGTTTATCGTATCTATCCCAAGGGAGCTTGATGAGGCAGCAGCCATTGATGGCGCGGGCGTTTTTAAAACATTTTTTAAGATTATACTGCCTCAGCTAAAGCCGATTACTGTAACAAGATTGATAATTATAGCTGTTGGGACATGGAATAATTTTGCAATGCCAACTTATCTTTTGACAGATACCTCTAAGGCAACGGTGATTCAGATTGTGAGAAAATCTTTTTATGCGGTAGCTGGTGCGGTTCAAAATGTACCTTTGGCATGTGCCGTATGTGTGGTTGCATTAATACCGATTATTATACTTTATATATTGCTTCAGAGATATATTATTGAAGGGCAGTTAGATTCGGTAAGTAAATAATAGAAGGGTTTTGGTGTTTTTAGGCCGTTTTTTCATTTTATATAAGCATCTCGACCGCCGCCTCCTTTTGTGATATACTTAAAAAAGTACATTACATAAGGAGGCGTTTTTCATGGGCGTACAAAAGCCAGAAAATTTAAAGGGACATATATGCGCGGCGCTTTTAGCCCACGTCGATGCCGGGAAAACTACACTGTCGGAGAGTATTTTGTACACGACAGGCAGTATACGAAAACTGGGACGCGTGGATCATAAAGACGCCTTTTTAGATACGCACGAACTGGAGCGGGCGAGAGGAATTACAATTTTTTCAAAGCAGGCAGGATTTGAGCTTTCAGGGAAGCGTGTAACGCTCTTAGATACGCCGGGACATGTGGATTTCTCGGCAGAGATGGAGAGGACACTTTCGGTACTTGACTATGCGGTGCTTTTAATCAGCGGCGCCGACGGTATTCAGGGACATGTGGAGACGCTGTGGCATCTTCTGAAAAGATATGATATTCCGACATTTATTTTTGTCAATAAAATGGATCAGCCGGGGACGGACAAGGCCTGCCTTTTAGATATACTTGCAAGGCGGCTGGACAGCCGATGTGTTGATTTTAGCGGCAGTCAGCCGGAGGCGGATTTTTTTGAAAATATTGCGATGTGCGATGAGACGGTGCTTGAGCGTTATCTTGATTGCGGGATGATTTCAGATGATATAATCGCTGAGCTTATTAAAGAGCGGAAGGTATTTCCGTGTTATTTCGGCTCGGCTTTAAAAATGGATGGCATCTCGGAATTTCTGG
>USSL01000189.1 GCA_900557175.1 uncultured Eubacteriales bacterium | reverse complement strand
GGCATGCGAAAGGAAAGAAATCTTACAGAAATGCTGCGCCCGGCTTATTTTGTGCCGGAAAATTTGTCGGCAGATATTCTGCTTAAGGACATGCAAAAGAAAAAACTTCATTTTGCCGTCGTCATTGATGAGTTTGGAGAAATCTGCGGTATTGTGACGATGGAGGATCTGATAGAGGAGATTGTCGGAAATATTTATGACGAGCATGATGCCAATGAGCCGCAGACGGTTGTAAGGCTTCGGGAAGGCCGTTGGCAGATTAGAGGAAATATTGATATTGATGAGCTGCGGGCGCTGACGGGCATTCCTATAAATCCGAATAAAAATTATGATACATTAAACGGCTTTGTTTATTTTTATAAAAACGGTGTGCCGAAAGACGGCGAGGTTTTTGATATACAGATTGAAAACTATAAGCTGTGCGTTAGGGAAATTAGAAATAGAGCTGTGGCGGATGTCGTGATAATAAGAGAGCAATCCGTATAATTTTAAATGATGATGTTGTAGCTATTTAACCCTTATTGACAATGAAACAACAGAGTCTACGCTTCGTAGACTAAATTAGAACAGCCGGTATATTGCAGTATGCCGGCTGTTTGCTGTATGATAGAGGCATAGACAACAAGGAAAAGAGGTGGCTTTTATGGATGCAGATAAAACAGGAAAATTTATTGCTGCATGCCGTAAGGCAAAGGGATTGACACAAAAAGCGCTGGCAGAGAAGCTTGGCGTTACAAATAAGGCAGTGTCAAAATGGGAAACCGGACAGGGAATGCCGGACATTAGTATATTGACACAGCTGGCACATGTATTGGATGTTTCTGTCGATGCGCTTTTAAACGGCAGGGCAGAGGCTTGCAGCGAGCCGGCCGCTGAACCGGAAAATGTACGGAAAAAGAAGCGGCGCGTGACTGCAGGTAATATTGCGGGCGGAATTTTGATTGCTGTGACCGTATATCTTTTGGCAATTCAGTGTATGTATCCTGTTTTTAAAAAGACATTTGGGATGGAATATATATGGAACGTGCTTTTTTATATGATTAATGGTGTGATATTGCTTTTTATTTTTGCAGGAGGCGTATACATCAAGAAAATACGACCGATTTTTATGAAAAAGGCGGTTGTCGCAATTTTGGCAGTGCTTTTCTTTGCTAATGGTGCAGCAGCATTTGTTTTTAATGATGGTGTTCAAAGTTTTGTCAGTCTGTCGCCGGATTTAGGAGCGCTTACAGTCGTTAAAAAGGATAAAAACGGGCGGACAACGGTTTATGAAAAAAGTGAGGTTCCGTTTGTGAAGCCGGTTGATACATTGCCGTTTACGATGAGCGGAAAGCCGAAGCTTCAGTGGCTCGCCGATGATGTCTGTGCTGTGACATATAAATCACCGGATGATGGCGGCACGCATCAGTATGTTGTCACCTACGGCGACAGGGGCGGTGCAGTCAGCTACTATTATGTTTGGAATGCGGCACTCGGAAACTGGAGGGCACAGGGAAAATTTACAGATTATTCAATCGAATTTCGTGACGGCAGTGAAGGCGGCGTCTATTTGCATACGCCGGACGGCGATGAGTATTACAACTATGACGATTGCCTTCAGTACGGCACACTGGCTGTTGTATTTCCGAGGGAAAATCCGAAATGGACGGTTGTGCTTAACAATGACTGTGAAATTGATGCCGGAACGGATTTGATTAAGGACGGCGGCACAATGACACTTTGCAGAATCAGTATGGACGATACGGCGCCGATTGTAATGGAAAGAAGTGAGGTGCCAAAGCAGGAGGTGCCGATGCTTTCGGCTTTGAAATCAGATTATTATATAAATGGGGAAAGTCTTTCGTTTACGGGGGATTACGGTGAAACATGGATTGATTCCGGACTGACAGCGCAGCAGCTTTCGGAAACACTTGAGGTATATCGAAAGGGAAATTTTCTGGCAGAGGGGAGTTTTTACTCAGACGGCGACGGATTGACAGCATTTTTTTATGGAAAAACACCGACACTGCGCATCACAAAAAATAACGGGGCAACGTGGACAGACTATAGCTTTGACAGGGAAATGCCTCGGACAGTGACGCGCCGCTGTGTCAGATTTTTGGATAAGAAAAACGGATACGCAGCCATTGGTACAGATTGGTCGATGGGAACAGGCGAGGCACTTTATCTTTACTGGACACACGACGGCGGAAAAACGTGGGATGAATATCCGCTGCCGACGGTGGATGGTGAGATGCTTGGCGCAATTGCCTTTGCTGATGAGAAGAACGGAATTGTGACAATGCAGCGTATGACGCCTGAGGATCCATGGCTTGTGACTTATTTTACCGAAGATTGTGGAAAAACTTTTAAAAAATTAGAACTCCCGTGGAAAAATATCCCGTCTGAGATTACATACCTGACACGTGTAGATGACCTTGCTTATGAAAACGGAAAGTATATTTTGACCATGGGACAGGGTGATTCAGAGGATAAAAAGGTGCGCTTTATAAGCGACAGCCTGTCGGAGGGATGGATCCTTGATGAGGTTTACACAGGCGCAGTGCACACTTACGGATAAGTGGACTGTGTTTGTGGATAAAGAACGTATGAAAAATAGATTTGTGGATAAAGGAGGCTTATATGACAATTCAGCAATTATATTATGCAATTACAATTTCGGAAGCCGGTTCGTTAAATAAAGCGGCAGATCAGCTTTATATTTCCCAGCCGTCGCTGACGGAGGCCGTCAGGGAAATGGAAAAGGAACTTGGAATTACGATATTTTACAGAAGCGGGCGCGGTGTGTCACTGACAGCCGACGGTGCAGAATTTTTACTTTACGCACGGCAGGTTTATGGTCAGTATGAGACAATGATGGAAAAGTACAGCCAAAATAATCTGAAAAAGAAGTTTGGGGTGTCCACACAGCATTATTCTTTCGCTGTCAAAGCTTTTGTAGAGCTTGTTAAAGGTTTTGATACGGCAGAGTATGAATTTGCGATCCGCGAAACAAAGACAAGAGAAATTATTGCTGATGTGGCGACGATGCGCAGTGAAATCGGGATTCTTTACATGAGTCGTTTTAATCGTGCCGCAATAACAAAGCTTTTGAAGGCAAACAGGCTTGTTTTTCATCATCTCATAAGCTGTAAGGCGTATGTTTATTTGTGGTCCGGGCATCCGCTTGCAAAAAATAAAAAGATTACTTTTGAGCAGCTTCAGCCATATCCATGCCTGTCATTTGAGCAGGGCGACGCGGCCTCCTTTTATTTTGCGGAGGAAATATTGAGTACAAATGATTATATGCGGACAATTAAGGCGAATGACCGGGCAACCATGCTTAATCTTATGGTCGGGCTTAATGGGTACACGCTCTGTTCGGGAATCATATGTGAGGAGTTAAATGGCGATGATTATGTGGCGGTGCCTTTTGAAACAAACGGTGATGACAGCATCATGGAAATTGGCTATATTACAAAGAAGGATATGCTGTTAAGCCGGACTGGAAAATTGTATATTGAGGCGCTGGAGCGCTATTTGAGCACTGCGGAAAATAAAAATATGTAGCAGACTTATAGGTTTTACCTATATCTTTGTATCGGCTTTGTGTATTAGACAGCCGCACATAGCGTGCGTATAATAAGGACATCAAAGATCACAGAATGATATAGGAGGATAAAACAATGGCTGATACAAGAAATTCAAACGATATAAGAGATTCTAAAAACTGGGGCTTTGAGACAAGACAGCTGCACATTGGACAGGAGACGGCGGATGCCGTGACCGATGCGAGAGCAGTTCCGATTTATGCGACAACATCCTATGTATTTCACAATGCAGAGCATGCGGCGGACCGTTTCGGACTGGCTGATGCGGGCAATATTTACGGACGGCTGACAAATCCGACACAGGATGTTTTTGAGCGGCGTATCGCAGATTTAGAGGGCGGTGCGGCAGCGTTGGCGACGGCTTCCGGTGCTGCGGCAATCAGCTATGTATTTAGCGCGCTGGCAAAGAGCGGTGAGCATATCGTTGCTTCCAAAACAATTTATGGCGGCACTTACAATTTGCTGGCTCATACACTGCCGCTGACATCACAGATTACGACAACCTTTGTCGAGCCTGAGCCTGAAGCTTTTGAGGCGGCCATACAGGAAAATACAAAAGCCGTTTTTGTAGAGACGCTTGGAAATCCAAATTCAAATGTCATTGATATTGAGGCTGTTGCTGCTGTT
>USSL01000188.1 GCA_900557175.1 uncultured Eubacteriales bacterium | reverse complement strand
TCCTTTGCCGCCGCAAGCAGCTTCTTTCTGACACGGTGACGTATAACGCGGATATGTCGGACATCAAGAGCGACCATCGCTGCAATCTGATTGTCATTCATTTCTCCCGCTGCTGTCAATATCATGATTTCCCTCTCCGCTTGCGGCAGCTTATAAATCTGGTGGTATATCCACCGCTGCCTCTCATCCCTTATATAATCCTCAAGGACGTTCTGCGGTGACGCGAGCCATTCAAGCACAACCTCGCCGTCGCATACATAGCGGCGCTTTCTGCGAAAATCGTCAATAAACAGATTTTTCATGACAGCCATCAGCCACCCGACAATATTCATCCCGCCGTCATAGCTTAAAAATGCCCTGATAAATGTATCCTCTGTCAAATCTTCTGCATCGTGTCTGTTTTTGGTGAGCGAAAGCGCATAAATCATCATCGGTCTGTAATACTGCTCATAAACAGCTTCAATTTCCTTTTTATTCATGCGTTTCACCCCCTCTGACCTTATAACGAAGCAGGGCGGTAAATATTACAAAAAAAGGACGATAAATCCGCCCTTTTTTGAAAAGCCCGCTTTTTTGCGGCAGTTCTTCCTTTTATTGTTTAATAAATACAAATATTTCGTCACTTGATGTGTCCGCATCAAAAATATAGCCGAGTCTGTCAAACTGTTTAAGCCCGTCTATATCACAAACTGCATTTTCAGCCATAAAGCGCACCATCTCCCCACGGGCAATCTTTGCCTGCGTTGCCTTTTGCACAAGCTTTCCGGCCTTATTATACTCACAAAAATTGCATGTCACATACTTAAAATCAGGGAAACTGTAAAGCCCCCTTTTTCGAAGCAGCAAAAGCGGCCGCTCTACACATTTTGAATATTCCTTAGATGCCAGATTCACAATACAATGATTATCTTCAAGCAATGCCTCAAAAATCAAATCACCCCAAAAGTCATATAGATTTTTAAAGCGATCCACTTCCGCCTTTGCCTGCATCTCAAGACGATATGGCACAACGCCGTCCGACGGTGCAAGTACACCGTAAAAACCCGAAAGAATCCTCAAATTTTGATTGACATAATCCCATTCTTTTTTCGTAAATACATTCGGCGCCATAGACTGATACTGAATGCCGTCATAGGAAAGCAGCGCCGGCGTCAAATTCCGGCCTAAATCCATCATTTTAAATCGCTCAAAATTAAGCTCTGCAATCGCATCATTACAATTCCAAAGTGCCTTGGCCTCGGCATAGCTTAATCCCTGCATATAGTTTTTTAACTGCTCTGTTTTTTCTATAAAAACGGGCACGGATTTTACGGCCATCACATCTGTATCGCAAACCATCTTTTTCGCCGGTGAAATTATAATTTTCATGCATTCATCCTCTCAATCAGCGGCAGAAGCCCGCTCAAATCTTTCACAACCGCCGTTACCATCGCAAGCATAAGCGCATCAGGTTCTGTTAAATCCGGCACCATCACAACACTGCATCCTGCCTGATAGGCCGATAATATACCGTTTGGCGAATCCTCCACAGCCATACACTCCGCTGGCTTAAGACGGAGTCTTTCACAGGCATACATGTAAATATCCGGCATCGGCTTGCCATGGGCAATCATATCGGCACAAATAATGTTGTCAAACTTTTCATAAAGTCCAATGGCCTTCAAATACTTTTCTGCCCGTGTCATATCCGACGCCGTTGCCACTGCCGTCTTAATCCCCTGTGCCAAAAGGGCATCTAAAACCGCATCCGCCCCCGGCTTCTTTTCCACACCATCCGAAAGAAGCTGTGGTTCCATCAGCTTTTTGCGAAGCGCCCTGACAGCGCCGTAATCAAAGGAGGGGCCAAACATCTCCTCCAAAAGCGGCCGGCAGTAAGCGCCCGAATAGCTGCGCAGAAATAAACCGTGTTCTCTTGTCATTGGAAAGCCAAATGCCTGTCCCGCCTCGGCCCAATATTTTGTATAATACTTTTCGGTATCAATGAGGACGCCGTCCATATCAAAAATCACTGCGCGAATCATTTTTAAGCGTCAACTCCGATAAAGCCTTTAATTAACTCAAACGTGTTATGTAAACCTTCCTCATGGGTTCTTTCCATTCCATGTGAGGCATGAACGCCCTGTCCGATGAGTGCGCCGCAAATATTATTGCCGCCGCCAAGCGCCGCAGACACGTCCGAACCATAATGCGGAAATACATCGACCGCATAGGCAAGCCCCTTCTTTTCTGCAATATCAATCAGCATATTTGTCATATCATAGTCATATGGGCCCGAAGAATCCATCGCACAGATGGATACCTTATATTCATCACCGGATAAATCATCGCCAACCGCACCCATATCTACAGCAAGCAGCCGTTTAATCTCTGCCGGAATACAGCTTGCGCCGTGACCGACTTCCTCATAATTGGTAATCATAATTTTAAGTGTATCTTCCGGCGTCTTCTGATGATCCTTCATATATTTTAAAACACCAAAAATCACAGCGGCCGACGCCTTATCATCCAAATGTCTTGATTTTACAAAACCGCTTTGTGTATGCTCAAATCTCGGTGCAAAACTGATATAATCGCCGACACCAATACCAAGCGCCAGCACATCCTCTTTTGAAAACACCTTTTCATCAAGGCGTACTGCCATATTTTCAGCCTTGCGCTCAAAAGTTCTCGCGTCATCATACACATGCACTGACGGCTGGAGTGTCAGCACAGTTCCTGAAAATGTCTTTCCACACCGTCTTGCGTGGATTTTACAATACTCTCCTTCAATCGTCTGCATCATATAACCGCCCACCGGCATCAGCTTTAACTGACCGTCTGCTGTCACCGAGCGCACCATAGCACCCAGCGTATCCACATGGGCACAAATTCCTGTCACCTGATCACTTTTTCCCGGTACAGTCACAATAAGACTGCCCTTTTGTAAAAATTCTGTCTCATAGCCCATTGATGCAGCCTCATCTGCAAGAAGCTTCAGCACATCTTTGCAGTAGCCTGACGGGCTTGGCGTATTTACGAGTTTCTCAATCATTGATACAATATAGTCCATATAATTATTCATCTATTCTTCCTCCGAAAACTTATGATTTTTGTCATAGACAATATGAATTTTTTTAATCGGCGACATCGCCGCATCATCCACAAATACTTTAAATATCTGCGCCTTCCGCCCGGTTCTCGGATGCACAAAAACCTTCGCCCTGCTATCGTCAATATTTGCAATGGCAAACTCTATCCAGTCAATGAGACGGGGCGGCATCACATAACCGATGTGCGAAGACACAATGCCTGAAAGCGGCAGCTTCTTTAGTTTAATAAGCTCTGCGGCATAATCATACAAAGGCGCACTCTGCTCAAACTGAATCCACAAATTCGGGCTTATGTCATCACCGGACATTAAAATCCCGCTTAAATCATCAAAAAAGACCGTACTTCCCTTTGTATGTCCCGGCAAAAATATGGCTTCTACCTTGCGGCCGCCCAAATCAAACACATGATGGTCAGAAAGCATTTCAAAATGCCGGTTGTTCTGTTTCAAATACCAGTCAATATCAAGCGACTGCGGTATCACCGCAATCCCGTCATCCGAACGCTTTTTCCTCAGCGTCTCTGTCGTCACCGGCTTCACCTCGGTCAGATACCAAAAATAAACCGGCAATTCATCTCTGTTTATGTAAACTGAATCAAACTGATAATTACCGCCCGCATGGTCAAAATGACCGTGGGTATTGGCAACAATCAGCGGCAAATCCGTCAGACGCGCCACTGCTTCTCTCAAATTGCCGTAGCCGTAGCCCGTATCAATCAGCAGCGCTTTCTCATTTCCGATAATCAGCGTCGTATACACGCCGCCCGGCTCATAAATATGGTAAATATTTTCCCCGATTAAATGCGGGATGTAATAATTGTTCATAAAATCTCTTTTCCTCCAATGGCTTCCATCATTCATTTCAAAACTTTATTATCTTGATTATAACAATTTCTTTCTGCCGCGACAACCCCTGTTTATATTCCACTGGCGGCTGTATACAACTGATAAACTGTATTCTCTGCCTACACAGCATATTGAAACTTCTGCTTTTTGTGTATTCATGGGTCAGCATAGGCGTGCGGCAAAATTGAGGGCAAAATTGATGGCAAAATTGAGGACAAAAATCGAGGGTAAAGCCGAAGGACTTAATCTTGCCGGAGAAATCATCAAAAGAAAAAAGCACGGCGAATCGCCTG
>USSL01000187.1 GCA_900557175.1 uncultured Eubacteriales bacterium | reverse complement strand
AGCAGCAAGAAGTGGAAGACGACCGGAATGGTCGATATGTGCATGTGTCAAAAAGACGCAGTCTACATCGGCCGGCGCCAGCGGAAATTCACAGTTTTCATAAGTATCCGGGCCCTGCTCCATGCCGTAATCAATAAGTATTTTGTGGCCCGCAACAGTTAAAAGCGAGCAGCTTCCTGTGACCTCGTGGGCCGCACCTAAAAACATAAGTTCCATATAAACCCTCCAATCTGCCGTTTCCGGCAAAGCATAAGATGACTAGGACAATGCCGCATCCTTAAATGCTGCTTCGACAATGGCGATGGCATCTAAAGAAGCTTTGTGCCAGCGGTCGGCTGACAACGCCCCATGAATCATTTTATGAAAAGCCTCTGCCTCGTAAACCATGTTATTGATGGCAGGCGCTTTGTAAACCACTTTTTCCCGTCCGTCATTAAAATGAATGATAATTTCTGACGGACTTGAAATCTTATCAATAGTTATATAGCCGGCCTCGCCCTCGATGCGGCTTGGCACAAATGAATTTGTAATTTTTGAATAGCTGATTTCTCCGATAAATCCATCATAGGTGGCGATGATTTCCCCAAGACCATCGACGCCGTTTTTCAGGCGGAGATTAAAGCAGCGGCATGCTTTAGGCATACCAAATAAAAATGCCAGCATATAAACCGGATAAATGCCGATATCTAAAAGAGCGCCGCCGCCCATTTCAGGATTAAAAACGTTGGCAATAATACCGTTGTTGAAATTGTCGTATCTTGAAGAATACTGGCAGAAGGAAAAGCTTACCCGGCGGATTGTATCAAGCTTTGGCAGCGCGTTTAAAAGTGCTGTGTAAGCCGGATCAAAAGACGGCCGCATTGCTTCAAGAAGAACAACACCATGCTTTTTGGCTGTGTCTAAAAGTGTGCGGTGCTGTGATAATGCTGTTGTCATCGGCTTTTCGCAGAGGACATGTTTTTTATGCTCAAGCATCATCAGCGCCTGTTCATAATGCAGGCTGTTTGGCGATGCAATATAGATAGCATCGACATCAGTATCATCCGCAAGCTCTGATAGTGAAGTATAAATTTTCTTAAAAGGGACTTTACTGCAAAAGGCTTCGGCAGTTTCCGCCCGGCGTGAGCAGACGGCCTCAAATTTAAAAAGTCCTGTTGAGGCTGCAGCATCGGCAAATTGCAGCGCAATTGCACTCGTTCCGATAAAACCAAGTCGTACCATATGGAGTCCTCCTGTAAAATAGATATACTTTTATTATGACACTTTTGCACGGTGAACACAAGACAAAACCATAAATTGAACACAAAAAAAACACTATTTTAACGAAATTTTTTCACAATTAAATCCGTAAAATTTCACAAATTTTTCCTAAAATATTTTTAGCTTAAGTGGGACGGGGCAAGGCTCTGACCTGCAAATATAAGAAGACATCATTTGAAGGAGGTAAAACAAGTGATTGAAGTAAATCATCTTGTCAAACGCTATGGCAATCACAAAGCCGTGGATGACTTAAGCTTTAAAGTGGAGAAAGGGCAGATTTACGGTTTTCTTGGGCCAAACGGCGCGGGAAAATCAACAACGATGAATATTATGACCGGATATATCGGTGCCACCTCCGGCGAAGTTATTATTAACGGTCACAATATTTTAGACGAACCGGAGGCTGCCAAAAAGTGTATCGGCTATCTGCCGGAAATTCCGCCGCTATATATGGATATGACAGTGAAAGAATATCTTGAATTTGCGGCAGAACTTAAGAAGATTCCTAAAAGTGAGCGTGCCGGTCAGATTTTAAAGGTTGTGGATATGACAAAGCTGACAGATATGATGCCGAGACTGATTAAAAATCTTTCAAAGGGCTATAAGCAGAGAGTCGGTCTTGCCCAGGCGATTTTAGGCTTTCCGCCGATTATTATTCTCGATGAGCCGACCGTCGGTCTTGATCCGAAGCAGATTATTGAGATCCGGGATTTAATTAAGATGCTTTCAAAAGAACATACAATTATTTTAAGTTCTCATATTCTGCAGGAGGTCAGTGCAGTCTGCGACCACATACTTATTATTTCACACGGCCGTCTTGTTGCCAGCGATACGCCGGAAAATCTTGAACATATGATGAACCGGGATAATACCCTCGAAATGGAAGTGAAGGGCACAGTCGATGAAATCAGAAATATTGTTTTTGATGTCTGCCCTTCGGCCGAGTTGGATAATATTTCATCGGAGGAAGGCATTGTCCGTTTTACGATTAAAGAAAATGACAGCGCGGATATCCGGGAGGCGCTTTTTTATGCTTTTGCAGAGCGTCATTGTCCGATACTTACGATGTCCATGAAAATTGTTTCACTGGAGAAAATCTTCCTTGAACTGACAGCAGGTGACGGCGAAGCGCCGGAGGATGCCGAAGCGCCGGAAGATAGCGAAGTACCGGAAGATACCGAAGTACCGGAAGATGCTGAAGTACAGGAAGAAGGCACGCTTTTGCCGGAACAAGACTATAATGAGCAACAGGAGGAGTCAGAGCATGACGGCGATTTATAAAAGAGAGCTTAAATCTTATTTTAATTCGATGACCGGCTATGTGTTTATCGCATTTTTTACAGCATTTATGGGTATTTATTTTATGGCCTATAATTTATACAGCGGTTATCCTTATTTTTCCTATGCATTAAATTCGACGATGACAATCCTTTTGATTGCAGTGCCGGTGCTGACGATGAAAAGCTTCGCGGAAGACAAGAAAACGAAGACAGACCAGCTGCTTTTGACAGCGCCGGTCAGTGTGACGCAGATTGTTCTCGGAAAATATTTTGCGATGGTAACAGTATTTCTTATTCCGGTACTGATTTCGTGCCTGTGCCCGCTGATTATTAAGGCAAACGGCGAAGCTTACCTCCTCACAGATTATGCGTCGATTCTTGCATTTTTCCTGCTGGGATGTATATTTATTGCCATCGGTATGTTTATTTCCGCACTGACAGAAAGTCAGGTCATTGCCGCGGTCGGTACCTTCGGTATCCTTTTTGTGCTTTGCTTATGGAGCGATTTAATCAGTTTTTTGCCATCATCAGAAATGGGAACGGTCATTGGCCTTCTTATTTTTGTGACCGTATTTGCACTGATTGTGTGGGGCGTGACGAGAAACTGGTTTGTGGCGGCAATACTTGAAGCTGCCGGTATTGTCTCATGCTTTTTAGTTTATATTTTTGACTCATCGGTATTTCAGAACGGCTTAAGCGCCATTCTTTCAAAAATAGATATAAGAAATGCTTTTGATAATTTTGCGTATAACAATATTTTTGATGTTACCGGCCTGATTTTTTATCTGTCGATGAGCTTTATTTTCATATTTTTGACAGTACAGGTGCTGCTGAAAAGAAGATGGAGTTAGGAGGACAGATTTATGAACAGAATTAAAAAGTTATTTACTGACAAACATTTTAAGCACGGCAGCTACAGCATTATGATTTCGGTAATCGTCATTGCTATTGTCATTGTCGCAAATATGATATTGAACCAGCTGCCTGCCGGTGTACGCAATATCGACATGACAAGCACAAAAATTTATGATATCGGCGATACGTCAAAAGAAGTGATTGGAAAGCTTGATAAGGATGTAAAGATTCATATTATTGCAGAAGAAAAAAATATTGATACAAGAATTTCACGCTTTATTGAAAAATATGCCGATATGTCCGACCATATTTCAGTAGAGACAATTGATCCGGTACTGCATCCGTCAGTGCTTGAAAAGTATGATGTTTCTGAAAACAGTATTGTCGTGTCCTGTGATGAGACAGGAAAAACAACATCCTTTACATTTAGTGACGTGATTGTCTTTGATCAGATGAGCTACTATTATTACGGACAGTACAAGGAGTCCGAGTTTGACGGCGAAGGCCAGCTGACGAGTGCCATTGATTATGTTATTAATGATACGACAAAGAAAATTTATACGACAGAGGGGCACGGCGAGAGCAGCCTGTCTGCGACAGTCACGGAGCTTATTACGAAGCAGAATTTTGAAACGGCGTCGGTGAACCTGCTTTCTGACGGTGGTATTCCAAAAGACTGTGACCTTTTAATCATCAATGCGCCGACAAGTGATTTGGCAGACGATGAAAAAGAGATGCTGACAGAATATATGGACGGCGGCGGTCATGTGATGATTCTTTTGGGCATGACAGAAGATGAACTTCCGAATTTGGAAGCATTTATGAAAAAAGTAGCTGAGGAC
>USSL01000186.1 GCA_900557175.1 uncultured Eubacteriales bacterium | reverse complement strand
CTGGACACCCTGATTAAGAGTCAGGTGCTCTACCAACTGAGCTAAAAGCGCATATACTATATGTCAAGTTGTTTTTGATATTCTCTAAAGAATATCTCCAACAACGATATTTATTATATATCACTCCCTCAGAAAATGCAAGCATTTTTTTCAATTTTTTTAATTTTTTATTCAACTTTTTTTGAACCCCCTTCAAAGGCGCTGTTTTACTGGGTTTTCTCTGTATACCGGCCTTGCCATTTCGCAATATTTCCGCCTCAGAAGCTCTGAACCTTTCTGAATTTTCTTTTAATTTTTTATAAATGGGCTTGTATTGGGACATAATTCCAAGTATCATTTATATATGGGGATTTCATATCCAAAGCAGAGAGGTGGTATTACATGAACGAAAACAATGAAAAAAAGCAGAAAAAATTCCAATCCAACAAAAAGTATTTTACGATTTCCATTTACGCAGTCATTACTTTTTGCATATGTCTGCTTATTTACAAATTCACAAATAACTGGGCGCTGACTAAGAAGCATTTCTCTGATATTACTTCAATGCTTGCCCCCTTTTTGATTGCCTTTTTAATTGCTTATTTTATTGATCCGCTCGTTAATAAAATTGACAATATTTTAAAACGGTGCTTTAACGACCATTTTACAAGGCTTCACAAAATACTATCACTGATTTTGTCCTACGTCGTTGTCCTTGGTTTCATTATCCTTGTGCTCACCTTCGTTATTCCGCAGGTTATCTCAAGTATTTCAGACCTTATTAATCAGTCAACGAATATTTACAATAATCTTTTGACAATGTTTAATACATTCAGTACTGAACATCCCGACCTTAATCTCGGGATTGCACAGACCTTTGTTTTAGACAGTATTCCTGATTTATTCAACTATGCAAGACAGGTCATGGCTGATATTATCCCTGTCCTATATGACGCCGGTATGTCTGTCATCAGCTGGCTGATTAATATTATTCTAGCCTTTGTTATTTCCTGCTATCTGATGTGGGGCAAGCAGCAGCTCCTCACCTCATTGAAACGGGTGATTTTCGCTATTTTCAACGAAAAAAATGCAAACCGCATTATTCACACCTCCAAGGAATGTAACCGTATTTTCAGCCAGTTTATTATCGGCAAAGCGATTGACTCCTTAATCATCGGTATTTTGTGTTTCATATTTATGTGTATACTGAATCTCCAATATGCACTTATTATAAGTCTTGTTGTCGGTATTACAAATATGATTCCGTACTTTGGCCCGTTTATCGGTGCTATTCCGGGCGTCCTGCTGCTTTTAATTATTGATCCGAAACAATGCTTTATATTCATTATTCTTATATTTGTACTACAGCAGTTTGACGGCGCGGTACTCGGCCCTAAAATTCTCGGCAGCTCCACCGGACTTCAGCCGATATGGGTTATTTTCGCAATTTTAGCCGGCAACTACTTTGCAGGTGTCCTCGGAATGTTTTTAGGTGTTCCGGTTGTCGCGGTCCTTGCTTATCTTCTGAACAACGTGATTGAATATTTGCTTGCCAAAAAACACATGACGCCTGATCTGACGGAAATCCCCGATGATCCCGTACCGCACATGAGCGACGAGGAAATTGGATTTTCCTACGATAAAGATAAACAAGAATAATCGGTCTTTCCTACGACACAAATAAACAAGAATAATCGGTCTTTCCTATGACACAAAAAAGTGTACTTCACCTTCAGACATCCGCAGTCTGTCAGTGAAGTACACTTTTTCACTTTTTCTTCAATTTTTGACAGCAAAATTTATTTAATACACATTCTATCTCCCGCACCGATTTTCCGAAACTTCGCGCTTTGCATGAAAGCGGTGCATGATCGTAAAAAAACATACATATTTTATTTTTAAAGCAACGTTTTCCCGCCATAAATATCACCTTCTGATACATTCTATGCCGCAGCGTCTGAAACGTGTATGAAACAAAGTCTGCTCATTGTCCGGCACACCCCCGAACAGGGATCTCTGATTATTCCACAGCTCTCTTACGGTAAGCGACAAGACGGCATATCGGATTGCCCATCGCTGAAAACTTTTCTTCGTACTCCGTCATCACATTGCCTTCGGCATACGCACTGTTGTGCAGATCAAATGTATGATTTTCCAAAATCCATCCCGCCTCTGTCACCTGCTCCAATGAAAAATCAAAAAGCGGTCTATTATCTGTTTTAAAAATCACACGGCCGTCCGGTTTTAAAAACCGATCATATCTCTCCCAAAATTCCTTTGATGTCAGACGGCGTTTTGCATGCCTGTCCTTTGGCCACGGATCTGAAAAATTCAGGTAAATTCTATCCACCTCATCTTTTTCAAAAACATCCGGCAGCGTCTCTGCATCCATACGGATAAATAAAATATTGCCGCCCTCATAATCCTCACATTTTTCAAGGGCGCGGATTAAAACACTTGAATACTTTTCAATACCGATATAATTGATATCCGGATTATTCTTTGCCAGCTCCATAATAAACTTGCCCTTGCCCATACCAACCTCAATATGAATCGGATTGTCATTGCCAAACAGCTCATGCCATCTGCCCTTATAATTATTTTCTTCCTTAACAACTCTGTCGTGAACTGCAATCGCCTCACGGGAACCTTTTATATTTCTTAAACGCATGATTCTATCCGGCGGTTTTGTACCGCCTGCTCCTTCCTGCAAAATTTATATTATATAATATTAATTTTTTTCAGTATGTAAGTATAACATACTTTTTGCCGGCATTTCCAGTCATTTCACCGATTTTTTCATTAAGCCCGCAATTAGAGACTTCCCCACTACGATAATATCTGTTAAAATAGAACATATAAAAATTGAATGGGGGCACAAATTTATGAAAAAGCTATTCTCCCTGTTTCTTGCGGTGCTGACGTGTTCGGCGATTGTACTGCCGTCTTTCGCACATGCCGCGCAGACAACCGAAAGTACTGCCGAAGACAGCGCACAAGCCGATGTCAGTACCATTACTGCAGGCTCGGCGATTGTCGCCGACTTAAATACAGGAAAAGTTTTATATGAAAAAAATGCCGACGCAAAGCTTTATCCGGCCAGTCTTACAAAAATAATGACAGCAATGATTGCCTTAGATAATTCAAATCTGACAGATACAATTACTGTCAGTGAAAATGCTGTCACCTCAATGCAGCAAAAAGGCGTCATGCGTATGAGTGTCATTGCCGGACAGCAGATGACAATGAAAGAAGCGCTTCATGCACTTCTTATCAACTCTGCCAATGATATTGCCGTTGCCATTGCCGAGCATATCAGCGGCTCCACAGAAGATTTTACAGCACTGATGAATGAGTATGCAAAAAATCTCGGCTGTACACAGACAAATTTTTCAAATCCGACGGGACTTGACGCTGACAATCTTTCAACATCGGCGCTTGATATGGCCGTCATATGTAAAAAAGCCGCCGAAAACAGTACTTTTCTGAAAATATGCGGTGCAAAAACTTTTACCTTTGAATCAACAATCATGGACGGAAAAGGCAAGCCGATTAAGGATGACTACATATTAACAAATCAGCATAAGATGATTTCCGGCGAATTTCCTTACGAATACGCTTATGCCGGAAAAACCGGTTATACAAATGCCGGACAGACAACTTTAGCAACCTATGCCAAAAAGGATACAATGAACCTTGTCGCTGTCGTTTTGGGCTGTCCAGGTGAAAATGATGCCGCCTATGAGGATACAAAAAAGCTTTTAGAGCATTGCTTTGCAAATTATGACACGCTGTCTGAAAACAGCACAAAAACATTGATGCTGACCGAACAAAATGACCTTCTTTCTGATACACCGGCAAAAATGCCTGAAACAGAAAGCGCCGTTACAGATACTGACACACAGTCAGCCATTATCAACGCGGTCAAAGGTCACTCATGGCAGGATTATATTGTTATCGGCGCTATTGCCCTTGCGGCCGTTGTTTTGATTGTTCTTATCATACGCCAGACCGTCATTTACGCAAAACGCCGTCGACGCCGAAAAAACTATGAGCGTATGAAAAAGCAGCGCATTGAGGAAGAAAAAGAAAATAATTCATAAAAGTTTTCTATCCGCAAAAAAAATCATCATACCGCAAATCCCATTACGGTATGATGATTTTTATTGCCTTATGCACTGTTTCAATATGCACCGGAAGACGGCCGTACCGTTCCTTGTCAAAATCTACAGTCATATTATCCTGACCGACATTTTTAATATCTATGGCC
>USSL01000185.1 GCA_900557175.1 uncultured Eubacteriales bacterium | reverse complement strand
CATCTGCTCAGACAGGTTCAATCGGCGGCGAGATTGTGCGCCGTATGATTAAGAGACAGGAAGAACAGATGTCACAGGGACAGTAAATAAGTCCTGTGAAATTGCCTTCAAAGGCAGAAAAGAGTATCTTAAGATTCAAATGAGCGGGAGATACTCTTTTTTAATATGGCGGTGTCATTTTATAAAAACAGCTCACATTCTTTTCGCTCTTTAAACAGCGGCGCCATTTTTTCGGATGTCGCTTTAAGCCGTCCGGGTTCTAAGTAACGTGCGTTTTGTGGGCAGATGCTGATGCAGCGCATACAGCCGATGCAGAGTGCGGCGTCGGTTTCATCCGGATGGTCGGCACAGATGGCGCCTGTAGGACAGAGTGCAGCGCATTTTTTACAGCCTGTACAATGATTGTTGACAAGAGGCACAAAAGGGAGTGTGCCGTATTTTTTGTAAGGGCGGCTGCCGGGAAGCTGAAGACAGGAAGACGGCGAGTCTGCCGCTTTTTCGTAGCTTGCTGCGGTATGTGCTTTTTTTACAATGCGCTCGGCAAATGATGTCAACATACGGATATCGTCGATGTCGGGACGGCCGGCGGCAAACTGATGCATGATGGAATGTTCGGCAATGGCAGTGACGGCTGCAATCGGAGTAAAGCCACATTCTGAGACGATATCTGAAAGCTCAAGCAGCGTGTCTTCATAGGCCCGGTTGCCGTAGACAACAATAAGAACGGCAGAAGTATGGTTTCCGGTAAGTGTTTTAAGCCGCCCGGCTGCAGTTGCCGGTACACGCCCGCCAAAGGATGGCACGGCAATACAGCATAAATCATTTTCTGAAAAAATGGTTTTTGTGTTTTGAACCGGTGTACATAAGTCAATGTCAATACAGTTTGAAAATTCTTTTGTTAAAATATCGGCGACAGTTTTTGTGCCGCCTGTAGGACTGAAATAAATCGAATAAACAGACATAAAAAATCTCCTTTATAATTTTCTGAAACATCAGGGCTGCTTCTATTATTATATAATATACAATCGTATTTGTCGAAATAATGTGGAAAAAAAGTGGCAGAACAGCCCCGAAATACGATGAAAAAAGCCCTTTACATCTTTAATTGCTTATTATATAATATGGTACAGAGTGCCTTTATAGGCGAAGATGCCCAAGCCCGGCGGCGCCGGACAGGGGAAGAAGTACAAAGATAAGAAATCAGGAGGATTTATAATAATGAGTGTACAAATCGAAATGTTAGAAAAGAACATGGCAAAGTTGACAATCGACGTGCCGGCAGAAGAATTTGAGAAAGCAATTACAAGAGCTTACAACAAAAATAAAGGCAAGATTTCTGTGCCGGGATTCAGAAAAGGTCATGTGCCTCAGAAAATGATTGAGAAGATGTATGGCGAAGGTATCTTCTTTGAAGATGCTGCCAATGATGTAATGCCGGGCGCATATGAGGAAGCAGTTCGTGAAAGCGGACTTGATATCGTATCAAGACCTAAGATTGATGTGACACAGATTGAAAAAGGTAAAGATTTTATCTTCACAGCAGAAGTTGCTGTAAAACCTGAGGCAACACTTGGCGAGTACAAGGGTATTGAAGTAGAGAAAGCTGTTGTTGAAGTGACAGATGAAGATATTGATGCTGAGATTAAGAAAGTTCAGGAGCAGAACTCAAGAGAAGTTGTTGTTGAAGGCGAAGCTAAAGACGGCGACACAGTTGTCATCGACTACGAAGGTTCTGTAGACGGCGTGAAGTTTGAAGGCGGCGCAGCACAGAAGCATCCGCTTGTATTAGGCTCAAAATCTTTCATTCCTGGATTTGAAGATCAGTTAGTTGGTGTGAAAGCCGGCGAAGAAAAAGATGTTGTTGTGACATTTCCTGAAGAATATCATGCAAAAGAGTTAGCAGGCAAGGAAGCTGTATTCAAATGTAAAGTTCATGAAGTAAAGACAAAAGAATATCCTGAAGTTGACGATGAGTTTGCACAGGATGTTTCTGAGTTTGATACATTAGCTGAGTACAAGGAAGATATTAAGAAGAATCTTTTAGAAAAGAAAGAAGAAGCAGCTAAGAACGAAAAGAGACAGAAGGTTATGGATAAGATTATCGAGAATGCGACAATCGAAATTCCTGACGCTATGGTTGAGACACAGGCTGAGAATATGATTGATGAGTATGCTCAGAGATTAAGCTATCAGGGACTTAGCATCGACCAGTACTTCCAGTTCACAGGTCTTAATGCAGAGACATTAAAAGAACAGTTCAAGCCGCAGGCACTTAAGAACATCCAGAGCAGACTTGTACTTGAAGCTGTAATCAAGGCTGAGAATATCGAAGTATCTGATGAAGAATTAGAAGCAGAAATCGTAAAGATGGCTGAGATGTACAAGATGGAAGTTGAAAAGGTTAAAGAGATCCTTGACGACAACGCAAAAGAGACAATGAAGAAAGATATCGCAGCTCAGAAAGCTGTTGATTTCGTAGCAGATGCAGCAGTTGAGAAATAATTGCAGCAATATTTAAGGAGGCGTAACTATGAGTTTAGTACCTTATGTCATTGAACAGACAAGCAGAGGAGAACGCTCATATGACATTTATTCAAGACTTTTAAAGGACAGAATTATTTTCCTCGGCGAGGAAGTGACAGACGCTTCCGCAAGCCTTATTGTATCACAGCTTCTTTTTCTGGAATCTGAAGATCCGGGAAAGGATATCAGCCTTTATATTAACAGTCCGGGCGGCTCTGTGAGCGCCGGCATGGCAATTTATGATACAATGAATTACATCAAATGCGATGTGTCTACAATCTGTATGGGTATGGCTGCCAGCATGGGCGCCTTCCTTTTGGCAGGCGGGACAAAGGGCAAGCGTATGGCGCTTCCAAATTCAACAATTATGATTCATCAGCCGTCCGGCGGCGCGCAGGGACAGGCAACGGATATTAAAATTGTTGCAGAGCGTATTTTAAAGGTGAAGAAGCGCTTAAATGAGATTCTTGCCGCAAATACAGGACAGCCGCTGTCCCAGATTGAGATTGATACGGAGCGCGATAATTACATGGATGCCGAGGAGGCAAAGGCATATGGCCTTATTGACCGTGTGATCACGAACCGGTAAGCTTATTTAGAATGAGGTGAATGAATGGCAGGCCGAATGGATGACAAAAAGCAGATGGCAAGATGCTCATTCTGCAATAAGACACAGGATCAGGTACGCAAGCTGATTGCAGGTCCGGGTGCTTATATATGTGATGAGTGTATTGAAATATGCGCTGAGATTATTGACGAAGAACTTGATATCGAGGAAGACGGTTTAGAGAGTATTAATCTTTTAAAGCCGAAGGAAATTAAAGATTTTCTTGATGAATATGTGATCGGACAGGACGAGGCAAAGAAAACTTTGGCAGTCGCAGTCTATAATCATTATAAAAGAGTACTTTCAGGCAATAAAATCAGCAGTGATGTAGAGCTTCAGAAAAGTAATATTATTATGGCCGGCCCTACAGGTTCAGGTAAGACATTGCTTGCACAGACACTTGCAAAGCTTTTGAACGTACCGTTTGCAATTGCTGACGCTACCGCGCTTACAGAAGCCGGTTATGTCGGTGAGGATGTGGAGAATATCCTTTTGAAGCTTATACAGGCGGCAGATTATGATATTCCGAAAGCGGAGCACGGTATTATTTATATTGATGAGATTGACAAGATTACCCGCAAGGGTGAGAATGTTTCAATTACAAGAGATGTTTCCGGTGAGGGTGTGCAGCAGGCACTCTTAAAGATTATTGAGGGTACAATTGCAAGCGTGCCTCCTCAGGGCGGCCGCAAGCATCCTCATCAGGAATTTATTCAGATTGATACATCCAATATTTTGTTTATATGTGCCGGGGCTTTTGACGGCCTTGAGCGTGTCATTGAGTCGAGAATCGGCAAAAAAGCCATTGGCTTTAATGCAGATATCGGAAATAATACAGATGATATTAATATCGGCGAGCTTCTTAAGAAAGCATTGCCGGAGGACTTTGTCAAATATGGCATGATTCCAGAATTTATGGGTCGTGTGCCTGTGTATGTTTCTTTGGATTTGCTGGATGAGGAAGCGCTTGTAAAGATTCTTACAGAGCCGAGAAGTGCGATTGTCAAGCAGTATCAGAAGCTGTTTGAGCTTGATAATATCCGTCTTGAATTTGACGATGATGCTGTGAAGGCTGTAGCAAAACAGGCGCTTGAGCGCAAGACAGGTGCCAGAGGTTTAAGAGCAATTTTGGAAAAAGTCATGAT
>USSL01000184.1 GCA_900557175.1 uncultured Eubacteriales bacterium | reverse complement strand
CCAGGGACTTCTTCTGATGATCCCGAACCTTTATAAAATTGCCGGCGAGCAGCTCATAAAGCTGATGACACTCGGACTTACCGAGGAAGAAGCGGAAGCACAGATTATCAGTGGATTTTTAAAGTAAAATAATGAATAAAAAGTATGCGGGAAATTTCCTGTGCATAAAAAATCCCCGGCGGTGCATTTTTTGCAGGCCGGGGATTTTTTGCGCCTGAAGGCATTCGTACTCAGGCGTATGTAAGTCTCGTCAAAGCTGTAAAATTAAAGTTCGATCTTGCCTGAAACTGCATCGTCATTGATGACATAGTAAGCGGCATTTTCTTCAGGCTTAACATAAAGGTTTAAAGTTTTTAAATCTTTCACTTTGTTGCCGTCAGCAACCCAAAGCTCTTTTACACGGGCAATAATGTCCTTTTCTTCAACCTGTTTTCCTGCATATTCCACATAAAATGATGTCTTCATGGGAACCTCCTTGAAAAAATAAAACATAAAAATTACTTCTAACGATATCCATCATAGTATATTTCAGAGGAAAATGCAAATTAAAAATTAAAATAATTGTATAAAACATGAACAATTACTTAAAAAACATACAAATTTCTATATGAATCCAGAGAGAAATAAGCAAACACGGTTTGATGAAAGCCGCATATACGGCCAGAGCGATGGACATTGTGGTGAAAAGTTTGATTTTACTATGCTAAAGTTTGTATTAAGTGTAGAAAAAAATGGGAAATACGTGTATGATATACATAGAATATCAGAAAGCACATTTGCCTGTCATATACAGGCCCGGCTGCTGAAAGGAGGACTTTACAGTGATTGCAATTATAGATTATGATGCGGGAAATTTAAGCAGTGTTGAAAATGCATTGCGTCGTATGAATGAGCCGTGCATTGCCACAAGAGATAAGGCAGAAATTCTGGCGGCGGATAAGCTGATACTCCCGGGCGTAGGCGCTTTTGGAGAGGCGGCAGAGAAGCTTTTGGCCTATGGGCTTATACCTGTGATTAAAGAGGCCGTGGCAGAGGGAAAGCCGTTTCTTGGCATATGCCTTGGGATGCAGCTGATGTTTGACCGAAGCGAGGAAAGTCCGGGAGTGCCGGGATTAGGGCTGCTTCCGGGAGAGATTGTCCGGTTTAAACCTTCTGACGGCTGGACGGAATTTGGCAGCACCTTTAAAATACCGCATGTCGGATGGAATTCTTTGAATATAAGAGCGGGCAGCCGCCTTTTTAAAGGACTTCCTGATGAGACATATGTTTATTTTGTACATTCATATTATCTTAAAGCAGAACATGAAAGTGATGTGGCTGCTTCTGCCCGGTACGGTGTGGATATTCATGCGGCGGTGGAACATAAAAATCTGTTTGGCTGCCAGTTCCATCCGGAAAAAAGCGGCAGTGCAGGACTGACAATATTGAAAAATTTTGCCCAGCTTTAGGGAGGAAAGCCTATGTTTACAAAAAGAATTATTCCATGCCTTGATGTCCATAACGGACGTGTTGTGAAAGGCGTAAATTTTGTGAATCTTAAAGATGCCGGTGATCCGGTGGAGATTGCGGCGGCATATGATAAGGCCGGCGCCGACGAGCTTGTATTTTTGGATATTACGGCATCGTCGGATGCGAGAGAGACAGTTGTTGATCTTGTGCGCCGTGTGGCAAAACAGGTATTTATACCGTTTACAGTCGGCGGCGGTATACGGACAATTGATGATTTTAAGGCGGTACTCAGAGAAGGCGCAGATAAGATTTCTGTAAATTCTGCTGCCATTGACGATCCGACACTCATCCGGAGGGCGGCGCAAAAGTTTGGAAGCCAGTGCGTTGTCGTTGCCATTGACGCAAAGCGGCGCCCGGATGGCGGCTGGAACATTTATAAGCATGGCGGCCGTATTGATACAGGCATTGACGCCATTTTTTGGGCGAAGAAGGCAGAAAGCCTTGGCGCCGGTGAAATTATGCTGACAAGTATGGATTGTGACGGCACGAAAAATGGTTATGATATTTTGCTGACAAAGGCAGTTTCTGAAGCTGTCTCTATTCCGGTCATTGCCTCCGGCGGTGCCGGAAACGAAGCGCATTTTTATGATGCGCTGACAGAGGGCGGCGCTTCTGCAGCACTGGCAGCTTCTTTATTTCATTATAAAGAACTGGAAATTTATGAACTTAAAAAATATTTGAAAAACAGGGGCGTCAGCGTGCGGCTTTAATGCCGTTTGTAAGAACAAATATATGATGATGAAAGGAAGTTGAAAAATGTCAGCAATTACGAATGATTGGCTCAGCGTGTTAAGACCTGAGTTTTCAAAGCCTTACTATAAGCAGTTATTTGAAAAAGTGAATGAGGAGTACAGTACCCGTCAGATATTTCCGGCGGCCGATGATATTTTTAATGCGTTTCATCTGACACCTTTTAATGATGTCAAGGTTGTGATTCTGGGACAGGATCCATACCACAACGTAGGTCAGGCTCACGGCCTTTGCTTTTCCGTAAAGCCGGATGTGGATATACCGCCGTCACTTGTCAATATTTATACAGAGCTTCAGGACGATTTAGGCTGCTATATCCCAAATAATGGCTATCTTGTCAAATGGGCGAAACAGGGTGTATTAATGCTTAATACAGTGCTTACTGTCCGTGCCCATCAGGCAAATTCACACCGCGGCATCGGCTGGGAGCAGTTTACGGATGCAGCGATTAAGGCGCTCAACGAAGCCGACCGTCCGATTGTCTTTATTTTGTGGGGACGCCCGGCACAGATGAAAAAGCCGATGCTTAATAACCCGAAGCATCTCATACTGGAAGCACCGCATCCAAGCCCGCTGTCTGCCTACAGAGGCTTCTTCGGCAGTAAACCGTTTAGCAAAACAAACCGGTTTTTGGAAGAACACGGCATCGAGCCAATTGACTGGCAGATAGAAAATGTATGAAGCATAGTTGAATAAAAAGCGCCCCAAAGCGCCGGTGATACCGGCTGCTTCGGGGCGCTTTTTGCGCGTATGCGCGCGTTGCTATAAATATTTTATGATTGCCAGCACAATGCCTGCGATGATGCAGACGATGCCGGAGATTTTTGTCGCCTGTATATAGCCGTCTGACGGCTCTTTAGACGCCTGGGAAAAGCGGGCTTTCATCTGCCACCATTGTTTTGGACGCAATACCATAAACAGGCCGATGGCAATGACAATTAAATAAAGAAAAATCATGATTGACGGACTCCTTAGTGATTTTTTTTGTCTCTTGCAAGGTTTTTGTTGGCTGTTGCAAGCATCAGTTTGATACGGTTGACCTGATTGACTTCGCTGGCGCCGGGGTCGTAGTCGATGGCAACGATGTTTGCTTCAGGATGCTGATGGCGAAGCTCTTTGATTACGCCTTTGCCGACAATGTGGTTTGGCAGGCAGCCAAACGGCTGTGTACAAATGATGTTCGGCGCACCCTGATGTATCAGTTCAATCATCTCACCGGTGAGGAACCATCCTTCGCCGGTCTGATTGCCGAGAGAAACAATCGGTGAAGCGTATTCGGCTAACGTTTCGATTTTTGCCTGAGGTACGAAATGGCGGCTCTTTTCAAATTCACGACGGGCCGTTTTTCGTATTGTTTCAAGGAAGCTGATGCCTAAATTACCGGCGATAGCGGACATTTTTTTCTTGCCAAGCTTGTCATACTTAAAGTTCGTATTGTAGAAGCAGTAGAGGAAGAAGTCGATTAAATCCGGCATAACAGCTTCCGCGCCCTCGGCTTCAAGAAGGTCGACAAGATAATTGTTGGCTGACGGTGAGAATTTAACCAAAATTTCACCGACAATGCCGACGCGCGGCTTTTTCATGTCTTCGTGAATCGGAAGATGGTCAAATTCGTAAATAATATCTTTAATATTTTGAGCAAAACTTCGTTTATTTTTGCCTGTCAGAGAGTCAATACATATATTTTTCCATTTTGCATGAAGGGCGTTTGCCGATCCCGGTGTGACTTCGTACGGGCGCATCCGGTAGAGGACGCGCATAAAAACATCGCCGTAAACAAGTCCCTGAAAAGCAGCTTTAAGCAGCGGAAGCGTATATTTAAAGCCCGGATTTTTCTCAATCCCCTGTGCGCTGATGGAAAGAACCGGAATTTGGTGCATTCCTGCATTTTGCAGTGCGCGGCGGATAAAACCGACATAGTTTGTGGCACGGCAGCCGCCGCCGGTCTGGCTCATGGCAATGGCAACTTTATTTAAGTCGTATTTGCCTGAAAGCAGTGCTTTCATAATCTGACCG
>USSL01000183.1 GCA_900557175.1 uncultured Eubacteriales bacterium | reverse complement strand
CAACTACGGACAGCTTTCAGAAGTTGTTTTAGACAGTTTGACACTTGCAAACGGTCAGAAGCTTACCCCTTATGTGACATATAGTTATTCAAATGACAGACTGTCAACTGTATCATGGCACGGCACGGACTATATCTTTACTTATGACGGCTTCGGCAATCAGACAGGTGTACGCGCCAATGAACAGCCTCTCGTACGCTATCAGTACGAAAATAAAAACGGACAACTTTCAGAAGAAATCTATGATACAGGCTGGCGGTTTGTTTACCGCTACGACAACCTTGAAAGGTTATCCGAGATCGGATACCGGTTATCAGAGGGCGGCGCTTATACCGCACTGTTTACTTATCATTACGGTAAAGACGGCAATCTCGCCTATATTAAAGACCTCACAGAGGAAAAAACTTACAGATATTATTATGATTTGTCAGACCGGCTCGTTAAGACGGTTGTCAGTGACGGAAGTTTTTATACTTATTATTATGATGCCAACGATAATCTTGTCAAAGTCGATGAAGGTGACAACAGCGAACGCTACGTCACTGAATATGTTTACGATTCAGACAATCGCGAAACAGCGACAAAAATCAACGGCAAGACATATACAACTGTTTATGACAATTTAGGGCGTATCACATCCCAGACATGGAATACATCATCGCCGTTTAAAACAAGCATGGCTTATCAGGCAGGCGCTGACGGCAGCCAAAGCGTACAGTTAAAATCAATCACAAGCGGCGGCAGCACTATAAGCTATACTTACGATGCCAACGGCAATATTCTGACACTCACAGACAGTAAAGGCACGACAAAATATTACTATGATGAGATGAACCAGCTGTACCGCGAGGATAACCACATCACAAATAAAACCGTGATTTACACTTATGACGGGGCAGGCAACATTGTCAGCAAAAAAATATATCCGAAAACAAATGCCGCCACAGTCACCGGCACACCGTCAGAAACAATCGCTTATGGTTATTCCGACACATGGTGGGATCAGATGACAAGTTATGGTGGAAAATCTGTCACTTATGATGCAGTCGGCAACCCATTGTCGTATCTTGACAAAACAATGACATGGACAAAGGGGAAGATGCTCGAAATAGTGTCAGACAGTCAGATGGATTATACTTATAACATCGACGATTTGCGTACAGAAAAGAAAAACAACAAAACGGGCGAAGTGACAGCTTATCAGATGACCGACGGTGTCATTGCCGCACAGATGACAAAAGACAGCGCCGGCAAAGTCAAAAATAAGATGGTTTTCACTTATGACAGTAATCATAGGGACGTTGGTGATAGAAAATAGTTATCTTTCAAGTATCGAGGGTATTCAAAGAATTTTATCTGCCGCAGCAGTTCTTGGAATTATACTTTGTATAAAAATTGCCATGGCGATATGTTTTATTATATATTTTAGAAAAGTATATTGTCACAGATGTGTTGAGCGAGTATGAATAATAAAAAGATAGACTATGATTAAGAGCTCTATTAAATACAGTAAAGGAAAAGCGAAGTATCTAAGCTATGAGAGACAATGATGTGGCAAAAAGACACTTTGCTTTTTATTATTTTGAAAAAAATGTATCAATATGTACAATATATATATATAGATATTTTGGATTTGCTGATTGCGTTATTTATTGGAGGAAGATATGAAAAAAATCAGTGATATTATTGGGGAAAATAATCTGGAAATTATTGATGATACCTATACAATGAAAAAAGTGTTAAAAATTTGTATAATAGTAGTTTTGCTGCTAACAATGTCCGCCTGCCAAAAGTCGGAATTTGAAAAAACGACACATATACGTTCGGAAAATTATAGCGCAATTTTTGATATGATGTCAAAGACAGACGGACACTTGACGGTAGGCGTGGAAAATAAGGTGTGGAACGAAGAAAAAGCGGATATTTACTTTGAGACAATACAAAGTGACTATGAAAAGCTTATCAAAGCCGGAGGCGATAAAGATAAAAATATCAATGTTTATATCGTCGAAAGTACAATTTCCGGTGATGTACAAGTTACGGATAATGCGGTGTATTGTACGGCTGAAAATATTGAAAATTTAGCTTATCGTCCGTTTCTGACACAGGCCGTTTTTGGATTTTCACAACGATGGCAAAGAGAAGGGCTAAGTGATTACATTTTTGGAGAAACGCAGGAAAAAACAGATGAAGAAATTAAAAGCTATTGTCAAAATGAGGCTAACCAAGGGATTTTATCGTTAATACCGCCGTATTTCAGTGAAGACTTCGCTACTGATACACAAATAAAATTTGCAAAATCGGCAGTATTATCGCTGACAAAATATACTTTGGAAAATTTGGGTATGGAAGAATATTTAAAATCGGATAATTACAGTGTTCTATTACAGCCTTGGCTTAAAAATATCGGTTTAGCTGAAATTGCTGCTGAAAATTACAGCTTTTCTGACAGAATCAAAGAGGATTACAGCAATTCAGAATATCCGATGACTTTAATCGTTGATAATATGTATTTTTATCTTGAACCTAGGCAATGGGCAGAAAACGCAGATAAACTTTATGATTTTTTTCGAAGGAATGTTCCAACTGTAGATGACATTAAGGAAAATTTACATAAGCATGGACTTGCAAACTACATTAAAGAATTTGAAAACGAATATGTTCATGTCTATATAAGTGAAGTTGAGGGAAGTAAAGCACGACCGTATCATGGAAATAAAATTTCTCTTAGTCATGCCTCCAGTTTCGGACATGAAATAGTACATATTTTTATACCGGAAATATCAAACGATGCTAATGCCTATTTAGGCGAAGGTATTGCTCAATATTTTGGAATACTTTCTGAAGAAAAATATTATCTTGATGCAGAGAATAATCAATTAAGATTCCAAGAATTTGTAAGTGCTTTTAAGGGTGTTGATTTAGAAGATATTGAAGAAGAAAATCTTGGGGCAGCACAGACTTTAAATGAAATGCGAAAATATTACAGTTATTCTAAATCGCTTCCTAAAACAATTGATGAATTTGATTTAAGCCTTTATTTTGAATCAGCAGGCATAGTCTCTTTGATGAATGAGCATTTGCGTCCCGGAAGTCAGATGTTTATTCCTATCAGTGAGATAGCGGGACTTTCTGACAACTTGGCAGAGTATGAGGGGAATCATTTGTCTTATGTTGAAGCCCAAGTTTTTGTGGCATATCTCATCGATACCTACGATGCCCTCACGGTTGCCGACGTGACTTCCGGTAAGAAATCTTTTGAAGAAGGCTTTGGCAAAGATTATGATACAGTTTTTGCCGAATTTATGAAAGTTATAGAAAAAAAGTATAAGCTTTGTAATTAGAATAATTCGCAGAAAAACATCACAGCATGATAAATATGGTATATGATTTATTATTCTTGGAAGTTCCGGCTGTTTATGGATGCAGGCCGGATAAAACATAAGAACCTCTCGCAGAAGATTAGTTGTAAAGCACTGATTTCTACGAGAGGTTCTTATTTTGAGATTTAGAGCCTAAAGCCCTTTTAAATTATAGTTGTTTTATTTTTATAGTACACCGACAAGGATGAAACCGGTACAAACGATGACACCTGAAAGTAATAAGTCGATGATACAGTAGCCCATGATATCTCTTGCGCCAAGGCCTGCGATACCTAATGCAGGTAAAGCCCAGAATGGCTGAAGCATGTTTGTCCATGCATCACCCCATGCAATACCCATACATGTGATGGCCGGATCGACACCGAGAGCCTGTCCTGCAGGCATCATAATCGGCGCCTGAACAGCCCACTGGCCGCCGCCTGATGGTACGAAGAAGTTTACGATACCTGCGCTTAAGAATGTCCAAAGCGGGAATGTAACCTTATTGGAGATTGCTACGAATACGTTACTGATAGCGCCTGCAAGTGAAACGCCGTCTGCGTTTGCACCTGTCATGATACCCATAATACCTGCGTAGAATGGGAACTGTAAGAGGATACCGCCGGCACCTTTTACAGCGTCGCTGATGGCTTCAACGTAACGGATTGGTGTACCGTGAGCAAGAACACCGAGAACTAAGAAGATTAAGTTTACGATGTTAAGGTCAAGGTTAAAGCCTTTTGTTACAAAGTAGTAAATGATGTAAACAGCACCTACAAGAACAACTAAAAGAGACATAATTCTGCTGCACTCAAGCTTTTCAGCAGGTGTCTTTGGATTGTATACCTTCTGTTCTTCTTCAACAAGAAGTTCAGGGCTGATAACGACAACATCCTTTGCCTGCGGATGCATTAATGCATTT
>USSL01000182.1 GCA_900557175.1 uncultured Eubacteriales bacterium | reverse complement strand
GCAGCCGGATTTGATGTTTCAATTCTTTCGGGTGACAGGGATCTTTTGCAGCTGGCAACAGAACATATAAAAATCCGTATTCCGAAAACAAAGATGACCGGCACAGAGATTGAAGATTATTGTGAAAAGGATGTCATTGCGCGGTATAAGGTGACGCCGGCAGAATTTATTGATATGAAAGCACTTATGGGGGATGCCTCGGATAATATTCCGGGTGTTCCGGGCATTGGTGAAAAAACGGCAGAGAAAATTATTGTGGAATATCACAGTATCGAAAATGCTTATGCCCATGTGGAGTCACTGAAACCTAAACGGGCGTCGGAAAACCTGAAAACTTATTATGAACAGGCGCAGATGAGCAAGACGCTGGCAACAATCGATACAAACTGCGGCTTTGTGCTGGATATAGACAAGGCTGCCGCTGAAAATATGTATAATGAACAATCGTTTGCACTGTTTAAGCGGCTTGAGTTTAAAAATATTCTCAGCCGGTTTGACGGCGATGTGACATCATCCGATGCACTTGCGGATGATGTCAGATTTGTGGATGATTTATCGGAAGCTAAAAATATTTTTGAGCGGGCGGCCGGTCTTTTGAGTGTTGGTCTTGGTTATATTGATGCGGCGGGCTGTGAGGGGCTTTCGATTTGTCTTTCGGAAAAAGAAATTTATTTTATACGTGTCGGCGGTTTTCTGACGGCCGGCTTTATTGCGGATGAGGTATGCCGTCTGCTCACAGAGACGTGCGGTGCTTTTGTGAATCTGAAGCCGGAAATCGGACGTTTTCATCTGACGGAAAAATCAAAGGTGTTTGATGCTGGGATTGGCGCTTATCTTTTGAATCCGTTAAAAGACAGCTATGGTTATGATGATATTGCAAGAGATTATTTGGGAAAAACAGTGCCGTCACGGACAGATATGTTTGGCAAACGTCCTTTATGTGAAATGATGGATGAAGATGAAAAAAATTTTAGGCGCTATGCAGGTTATTTGTCGGTGGTGCCGTTTTTAGCAATGCCTGTGATTGATGAGGCGTTGTCTGAGGCGCAGATGAAGCTTCTTTATGATACGGTAGAGCTGCCGCTTGTGTTTGTCCTTGATGATATGGAACGTTTCGGCATCCGTGTTAAAAGGGAAGCGCTGCACGACTATGGACAGCAGCTTGCCGGACGTATACAAAAGCTTGAAGAAGAAATCTATGCCCTTGCCGGAGAAGAATTTAACATTAATTCGCCGAAACAGCTTGGGGTTATTCTTTTTGAAAAGCTTGGGCTTCCTTTTGGAAAAAAGACAAAGACAGGTTATTCAACATCGGCGGAGGTGCTTGAAAAGCTTAAGGGTGAAGATCCGATTGTGAAGCTTATTTTGGAATACAGACAATTAACAAAGCTTAAATCAACCTATGCCGACGGTCTTGAAAGTTATATCGGCGGCGACGGCCGCATTCACGGAAAGTTTAATCAGACGATTACAGCGACGGGGCGTATCAGCAGTACTGAGCCGAATCTTCAAAATATTCCGATACGTATGGAGCTTGGACGGCTTATACGAAAGGTGTTTGTGCCGGCGGACGGCTGTGTTTTTGTCGATGCCGATTATTCCCAGATTGAGCTGAGAGTGCTTGCACATATGTCGGAGGATAGGGCGCTTATTGAAGCATACAAGTCGGCGATGGACATTCACAGAATAACCGCATCACAGGTGTTTCACACACCTTTTGATGCGGTGACTGACGAGATGCGCCGCAATGCGAAGGCTGTAAACTTCGGTATCGTCTATGGTATCAGCTCGTTTGGGCTCAGTCAGGATTTGAGTATTACAAGAAAAGAAGCGCAAAATTATATTGAAAAGTATTTTGAAACCTATCCGGGGGTAAAGGCGTTTCTTGATGGGGCAGTTGCGTCTGCGAAGGAAAAGGGCTATTCTAAAACAATGTTTGCAAGACGCCGTCCGATTCCGGAGCTTAAGTCGGCAAACTTTATGCAGCGTTCTTTTGGTGAACGTATTGCAATGAACGCGCCGATACAGGGAACGGCGGCGGATATTATTAAGATTGCGATGATTAATGTGTCGAAGGTGCTGAAAGAACGGCATATGAAATCAAGACTGATTTTGCAGGTGCATGATGAGCTTTTAATCGAGGCGGCGGAAAATGAAGTGCAGGATGTTATAGACATTTTAAATGATGAAATGAAAAATGCAGTTGTTTTATCAGTGCCGTTGGAAATTGATGTGCATACAGGTGCTGACTGGTATGAGGCGAAATAGGAGGCAGGACGGATGAAAGTGATTGGTGTGACCGGCGGCGCCGGCAGCGGAAAATCAGAGGTGCTTCATCTGCTTGAAAATGAGTTTGGTGCTCATGTGATTATGGCGGATGACGTTGCACGGAAATTAAGTGAAAAAGGCGGCGCTTCCTACGATGCGGTTGTCGGATATTTTGGTACGGATATACTGGATTCAGACGGGGAAATCGACCGCAAAAAACTGGCTGCAATCGTCTTTGGACATTCGGAGCTTTTAGAAAAGCTGAACAGCTTTACACATCCTATGGTAAAGTCAGTGATACAAAAAGAGATTGCCGACGTGCGCAGGGCAGGGCAGTGCAGCTTTATAGCCTTAGAAGCGGCACTTTTAATCGAAGCCGGTTATGAAGATATATGTGATGAATTTTGGTATGTTTATACAGATGAAGCCATCCGGCGCCGGCGTATGAAGGAAAGCCGCGGCTACAGTGATGAAAAAATAGACAGTATCATAAAAAATCAATTATCCGAAGAACAATTTAAAAAAGCGTGTCAGCGTATCGTTGTTAATAATACGACGCTTTCTGATGTGCACAGTCAGCTTGAAGAAATGGTGGCGGCGGTGACGGTGCCGGACTGAATTGTGCAGGGCTGAGTCAGAGCTGATGTAAGTTAAAACATTAAATTAAAACGTTAAAAAATAAAAAAACAGATTCTTTCCTGATGGGTGGGAGAGAATCTGTTTTTTTGCGTGAAAATCTGTATTTGAATTAACGGAGCTGATGTGGGCGGGGATTGTGTATGGCAAAAACGTGCGCTGTGCATGCTCACTACATGCAGTTAATAATTTTGTGATAATTTCGGAAAATAAGTGATAAAAAATTATTATTGCAATAGATGCAAGGAAAATTAGCAATAAAAATATTACAAAAATGTTAAATAGTGGTGCAAAAACCCATAAAATATGTGATGGTTCAGGTACAAACTGAGGTAAAATGGAGGGAAAGTTGACAAAATAAAAGAAAAGTGCTAAAATACCAAATTGTAACAGGGGAATAAAATGTTAAAGAAATATTACGATATGTAAATTTTCTTGATTATTCCCTAAAACATACATGTTATTCCGGGTGTTCCGGATACGTGTTTTCGAGACTATACCAATCGGTATATCATAAAGTATACCAATCGGTATATGCATATACGGAGGTTTTATGACGGGGAAATTTTTGAAAAAAATAATATCGGCAATGATGTGCACAGCACTTGGCGCCGGTGTTCTTTACAGTGGAAGCGAACTGGCAGGTTCATTGTCGGCAACGGTTTTTGCAGAGGAAATTTCTGAATCAGAAAATGGAAGTACATATGTGGCAACTGTGAGCCGTATGGCGCTTTCGCGCCGGGCAGCAAATCCGACGCCTGCAGATGCAGTGCGTGAAAAGCTGAATCGCCTTGATGTAATGAATAAGGTGATGACTAATGTGGAGGCTGTGGATCCTGTAGGCAAGATGGCAGTTGTTGTGACAGAAGATGAAGCTTATGTAAATATTTATAAGACAGCGGATGAGAACGGAGAAATCATCGGACGTTTTTATCCGGATTCCTGCGGCGTTGTCGAGGAAAAGGGCGAGGCTTGGACAAGGCTTGCATCCGGTGATGTGAGCGGTTATGTGAAAAGCCGGTACGTTCTTTTTGGTGATGAGGCACAGTCGGTGCTTGAAACAAAAGGCGAGAAAGATGATAACGGCGTATATCATCTGGCCGGTGCAGTGAGCATGGAAGAAATCCGCGCTGAGGAAATGAAGGCGCAGGCTGAGAAGGAAGCGCAAAATACGGCGGCAGCTGACGGCGGCAGCGGTCAGACTTATGCACCGCAGACGGCTTCAGAAAGCTATCTGCTTGCGTGTATTGTTCACTGTGAATCGGGCAACCAGTCCTATGAGGGACAGCTGGCAGTTGCCAATGTCGTACTAAACAGAGTGAAAAGCCCGCTTTTCCCGAATACGATATCGGAGGTTGTTTATCAGAGTGGACAGTTTACGCCGGCTTTCAGCGGATCG
>USSL01000181.1 GCA_900557175.1 uncultured Eubacteriales bacterium | reverse complement strand
GTCCTTTGGCGGAATAAGTTCGGGGCTTACCGGCGTATCAAGAACATCATACAATGTCCTTGAAAGCGCTTCATCGCCGCACGTATCGGCCCAGTAGCGTACAAGATGACGCACTAACGTCTTTGGCACTGAAACATTAACGCCATACATGGACATATGATCGCCATTATAAGTTGCCCATCCAAGTGCCAGCTCCGACATATCGCCGGTGCCGATAACCATGCCGTTGACCTTATTGGCAATATCCATCAGCACTTGCGTCCGCTCCCGCGCCTGTGCATTTTCATAGGTGACATCGTGAACATTGATATCATGGCCAATATCCTGAAAATGCTTCGTCACCGCCGCCCTTATATCAACTTCTTCAAGGGTGGCATCCAGCTTTTGAACCATCGTGCAGGCGTTATGATACGTCCGGTCTGTCGTACCGAAACACGGCATTGTCACCGCAATAATCTGATGTCTCGGAATATTCAGCATATCAAAGGCTCTTGCCGTCACTAAAAGCGCCAGTGTGGAATCAAGTCCGCCGGAAATACCGACAACCGCGTACTTGCTGTTTGTATGGGCAAGACGTTTTTTAAGGCCATATGCCTGTATTGTCAAAATTTCCTCGCATCTTTCCTCGCGCTCATGCGCTCCGTGCGGTATAAAAGGCGTCGCATCAACAAAACGTTCCAGTTTTAAGTCTTCTTTCTTCATTGGAAAATATACTGTCCGGTATTTTGGATTTTCCTGCTGAATATAAGTTGTCATACGGCGGCGTTCACTGATTAAATGTTCCAAATCCAAGTCGGCGGTCACAAGACCTGTTGTAAATCTTTCGGATGTCTTTAAAATATGTCCGTTTTCAGCAATCATATTCCTTCCGGCAAAAACAAGATCCGTTGTAGACTCTCCCTCACCGGCATCCGCATAAATATAACCGCTCACAAGACGGGCGGACTGACTGCTGACAAGCTGACGGCGGTAGCTGTCCTTCCCTGTCACCTCGTCGCTGGCTGAAAGATTTGCGATTACAAGGGCACCTGCTGCCGTATGCGCCGTACTCGGCGGCGCCGCCACCCACAGATCCTCACATATCTCAACTGCAAACTTAAATTCCGGCATGCTGTCCGCCTCAAAAAGCAGATTCATCCCAAAAGGGACTTCCTGCCCATGAAAGGAAATTGTGATTGGCTCTAAAAAGCCTTCCGTAAAATACCGCTTCTCGTAAAATTCCGAGTAATTCGGAATATGCTTCTTTGGCACAAGCCCCAAAACACGGCCATGGCTGACAACCGCCGCCGTATTATAAAGCTTGCCGCTGTTCATAAGCGGAAGTCCGACAACTGCCGTTACATCAAGAAGCTCTGACGCTTTCACAACTGCCAAAAGCGCTTCTTGGGCGCCGTCCAAAAGAAGATTTTGCAAAAACAACTCCCCGCATGTGTAGCCTGTAAGTCCAAGCTCCGGGAAAACAACAAGCTTTGCCCCCCGTCTGTCAGCTTCTTTCATTAATTTAATCGTCTCATTTGCGTTAAAAATACAATCAGCCACAGCTGCCTTTGGCGTCGCCGCGGCAACTCTTATAAATCCGTCTTTCATAGAATATAATTCCTCCGAAAATTAAGTTCTCTCTCTGATAATGCCCTGTCTGTATGCCTCAAGAAGCATTTCCAAATCTCCGATGCTCTCTCTCATCGACTTTCCAACGTCGGTATCAGCCACCTTCTGACGGCGTTCAAATTCCTTAACCATCGTAAAGTCCGAACGTATATCAGTTTCGTCAGCCACAGACTTTTCAAAGCTTTCAAAAGGCTCATGTGTCACAAGGCGCAGACCATAGGAATTGTAGACAAGCGTGTAACCTGCAATCCCCGTCGTCGGCTGATATGCCTTTGAAAAGCCGCCGTCGATAATCATCAGCTTTCCGCCGCCCTTCACCGGATTTTCACCGGATTTTGATTTCACCGGCATATGTCCGTTAATAACATGGGCTGTTTTTGGATCAAGACCAAATTCTTCTATAATCTTATCACATATTTCCTCTTTTTCAATGAGTTTATAATAAAAGTCCTTGCGTTCCTCCTGCAAAGAAGCATCCGATAAAAGATAACGCTCAAAGGTTGCCATCTTCGCCTTGCCGTACACAGGAGAATTTTCGCTGGACCATATGTACCACATAATATCCTGCCCATAAGCTTTCTCCTCCGGGCAATTTTTCATATAGTAGCCTTTTCTCGCATAGGCTTCAAGAAAATCATAGAGCGCCCTGCCCTTATAAGAAGCGCCGTGAAGCGTCACACTTCTGAAGCTTCCGTCCTCATTAAAAGGGACACAGCCGTGAAAATAAAGATTATTATTATAGCAAAGATACAGACTGCCCGCCGAAAATAAAAACTTTGCATGACGCTGCAATTTCTCACAATTAAGAAAAGCCTTAATAAGCCTGTCCATCAAATCTTTTTCATCGGCGCTTAAATCATATGGGTGCTTCGGATCAATTGTCGGAAAATAGCTGTCCTTTAACGGATAATCCTTTCCATCAATACATATTGTGCCATTCTCATAATTTATCTTATCCAGCATCAGCCGTTTTTCCATCTTAAAATCAGGACGGCGCAAAATCACCTGACCTTCCAGCTTAAACTGGATGACGCTGATTGCCTTATGCATCTTCTTTTCAATATCCACATCAAGCTGGCTCACCTCATTCTGACGCTGCTTTACACCAAAAAGCTCACACTTATCAAGCTTATATGTATTTGAAGCAAACGTTACAAGCGGTATCAGGTTAATGCCATAATCATCCTCAAGCGTATCCAAATTGCCATAGCGGGCACATATACGGATGACATTGGCGATGCATGCCGGATGTCCCGATGCCGCACCCATCCACAGCACATCATGGTTTCCCCACTGGATATCCACCGAATGATAATCCATCAGCTTGTCAAGAATAGCGACAGCCTTCGGTCCCCTGTCATAAATATCCCCCACAATATGCAGATGGTCGATAACAAGCCGCTGTATAAGCTCACACAGTGCAATAATAAACTCTCTCGCCCTGTCAATCCGTATAATTGTCGCAATAATTTCATTATAATAATCTTCCTTATCCGGAAAATCTTCCCGCTCATGAAGTAATTCTTCAATAATATAAGCAAAATCCGGCGGCAATGCTTTTCGCACCTTAGAACGTGTATATTTTGACGAAGCCCGCTTACACATGCGGATCAGGCGGTGAAGCGTAATGCGGTACCAGTCCGCAATATCTTCTTCCTGCTTTTCAATCAGCTCAAGCTTTGCCTCCGGATAATAAATAAGCGTTGCCAGCTGCTTTTTATCCTTCATACTTAAAGACGGTCCAAACTCCTCCTCAATCTTTATCTTAATTGCGCCTGAACCATTCTTCAAAATATGCAGGAACCTGTCAGCCTCCCCATGCAGATCGCTGAGCACATGTTCCGTCCCTTTGGGCAGATTTAAAATCGCTTCAAGGTTAATAATTTCTGTTGACGCCGCAGCAATCGTCGGATAACGCTGCGCCAAAAGTTCAAGATACTTCATTGTCTTCTCATCCATACGCTTCTCCTTTTAATTAAAAAGACATGACACTTTTTCCATTTTCTTTAGTACTTTCTAAAATATCATTAATCATCAAATCATATGCATCTATAACAAAAAGGTTATCCGGAGATTTTAATCCATGATGCACATTTAAAAAATCTATATGCGTCCTTATTAAAAACATATAACTGCAATTTTTTGTTTTGCTGGATTTAATTAATTTGCTCATTGCTTCAGTTATTGTTTCTGTTTCCTTTTGTATTTTCACCGAAACAGGTCTGCCATCTACATATTCACTTAAAAATCCATCTATGCCGCTATTTCTCTGAACAGGAGTTGCCTTTAAACTTTTCAATATATTCATTTGATATTCCGACAAATTTTTATAAGAACTCTTTCCTTTTTTTAATAAAAACGATTCTGTTTTTATCATAGTATCCAGCCTTTTTCTTGCTAAATTCACTGCCTGATTAGATTTATCAACACCAATATAACGTCGATTCAACAGCTTTGCCGCTACAAGTGTTGTCCCCGATCCCATAAAAGGATCAAAAACTATATCCCCCTCATCTGTCACAAGCTTAATAATTTGTTCCAATAATATAATCGGTTTTTGTGTTGGATATCCGACTCTTTCCTTTGCCTTTGGATTCAAATAAGGTATCTCCCAAACATCTGATAATGGCACACCTTTTTTGCTTTTTCCAACTACAGCCTGACCATCTTTATCATATTTATAAACTGACTTTCCGCTTTATTCTACAGAATATCATCTCACGATATTTT
>USSL01000180.1 GCA_900557175.1 uncultured Eubacteriales bacterium | reverse complement strand
GAATTATCTTTCCATGATAATGAAGAATCTTTTCATTACTCAAAATCTTTCTTGGATTCTCCTCAATCAGTTGGAATGCTATAGTATTTCCGAATTCTTCTTCAAGCAATGCTTTTGCTTCTGAGAGTAGACAAGGTCGATGTTCGTTATGTGCATCACTAGCCACAAAGCTAACAAATCCATGTTCGATCATAGAAACAAGAGCTTTTTTCGTCTCTTTCTTAAACAAACTGTTTTGGTTAGCTTGTAAATAATATCCTTCATTCAGCCAGCGCAGACAGAAATTTGGATCTTCCTGAACATATCGATACCGTTCTGGATGTGCGATAATGATTCGATATCTTAGTGCCAGCTCATAAAGAATTTCATCATATTAAAAAAGAAAATATCGGTCTTATCGAGGTTATGGGACTTGCGGTGCTTCCGGCACGTCTTAAAACAGAGATGCAGCAGGTGAAACAGTGCGTGCTTGACGGCAAAAATGTTGCTGATGATGAAAATATTGCAAAACATGCGAAATGGGTTGAAGAAATTAAGGAAAAGTACGATAATATTAATGCCGAAAACATTGACCGTATTTTTAATGATGAAATCGGTTATGTTTTTGCCGCAATTCTTGAACAGGCGGGTGTCTACAAGAGAAATGAAGCAGGCAAGGCGGCATTTATGAAATTTATTGAACAGATTTAGTGGGAGGTTAAAACAATGGTAGAGAAGTTAAAAAAAGCATTTGTTGAAAAGTTTGGGGACGGCGGTGAAATTCTTACATTTTTTGCGCCGGGACGTGTGAATTTAATCGGTGAACATACAGATTATAATGGCGGACATGTATTTCCGTGTGCGCTGACGATCGGCACATATGCTGTTGTGCGTCAAAGAGAAGATGATAAGGTACGCTTTTTCTCTCTGAACTTTGAAAAATTTGGAATTTATGAGACATCCATTCATGACCTTGTTTATAAAAAAGAAAATAACTGGACAAATTATCCGATGGGCGTGATATGGGCGTTTAAAGAAAATGGCTATGAAGTGACAAGCGGTATGGATTTTCTGTGCTTTGGCACAATTCCAAACGGTTCAGGCCTTTCATCATCAGCATCGCTTGAAATTCTTACAAGTAAGGTGATTATTGATTTATTTGGCTTTGATGTAGATATGATTCACGCTTCAATTTACAGCCAGCTGGCAGAAAATAAATTTGTCGGCGTCAACTGCGGCATTATGGATCAGTTTGCCATTGCTATGGGAAAGAGTGAACATGCGATTTTCCTTGACACGGCGACACTGGATTATGAATATGCACCGGTAAAGCTTGAGGGTGCAAAAATTGTTATCGGAAATACAAATAAAAAGCGTGGTCTTGGAGATTCTAAGTACAATGAGCGCCGTGCAGAGTGCGAGGAAGCTTTAAGAGAAATCCAGACAGTGAAAGATATAAAGTCGTTGGGAGAACTGACAGAGGATGAGTTTGAAACGGTGAAATCTGCCATTAAGAGCGAAGTCCGCCAAAAGAGAGCAAAGCATGCAGTCAGTGAAAATCAGAGAACAATTCAGGCTGTTGCAGCCCTGAAGGCTGATAATATTGTATTGTTCGGACAGCTTATGAATATGTCCCATGTTTCTTTAAGAGATGATTATGAGGTGACAGGCAAAGAGCTTGATACACTTGTTGAGGCAGCATGGAAGCAGCCGGGCGTCATCGGTGCGAGAATGACCGGCGCAGGCTTTGGCGGATGCACAGTGGCTATTGTCAAAGATGAGTCAGTGGATGATTTTATCGCCAATGTCGGAAAAGCCTACAAAGAAAAAATAGGTTATGACGCAGATTTTTATGTTGTTGAAATCGGCGACGGCCCAAGACAGCTTCACTGACAGTCAAAGACGGAGGCAGAGCAGTGACAGATAATTGCAGACTTTTGAAAAATGCGGCAGGACATTTTTGGACAATTACAAAGCATAAGGTGCTTGTGATGCAGGGCTGTTTTAAAATCGGCCTGTACAGGCAGGGGCTGCTTCATGATATGTCAAAGTATACATGGCAGGAGTTTAAGACCGGTGTGCTGTATTATCAGGGGATGCGAAGCCCTAATGCCGCAGAGCGGGAGAAGACCGGTTATTCAGCAGCATGGCTTCATCATAAAGGAAGAAATAAACATCATTATGAATATTGGACGGACGTGGATATCCACCATCGTGAAAATGGTATTGTCGGTGTGAAAATGCCGGCAAAGTATGTGGCAGAGATGGTTATGGACAGGATTGCGGCATCCAAGGTTTATAAAAAAGAAAATTATACAGACAGTGCGCCGCTCGAATATTATGAGCGGACGAAAAAGTATATTACAATTCATCCGGCAACGAGAGCTGAGCTTTATAAAATATTAAAGATGCTTTCAGTCAAAGGTGAGGCTTACACGTTTGCCTATATCCGTAAAGTTCTTTTAAAACGCGGCTATTAAATGTATAAGTTATGTCATTTCAGGGAAGTATAATAGGGCACTAAACGTGCAAGGAGGTAAATGACATGGCAAAAAATTACGCACAGAACAAAGCGGCAGAAAAAGCTTCAAACAGCATGGGAAGCAATGAAAATACTTCAAATGCAAAAAATGGTATGTCCGGTAAAAACAAAGCTTCAGACAGAGCATCAGACTGCAGAGATGAAGCAAAGAATTGCAAAAGTTATTAATGAAAAAAGCTCATCGGTTTCGATGGGCTTTTACATATTTCAGGCATAGATTAAAGTATAGGAGAATATAAATAAGACAGGGGGATTTCAGATGGCCTTCGGAATTATTCCGGCCGGACTGGCAGAAAGCAAAGCTGCCTGCGGCGATTGTACGGTCATTGATTTAAGAGCGCAAAAAGCTTATGAAGACGGGCATATTCCGGGTGCGCTCAATATACCTTATGAAATATTTATGAAGACCTATGCGGCACTGCCGAAAAATAAAACCTATATTTTATACTGTGCACACGGCGGTACAAGCATTTTTGCGGCGCGTGAAATGGCGGCACGAGGCTTTGATGCATTAAGCATTGCCGGCGGATTTTTAGCTTGCGGGCGGCAAAAAAAAAGGTTATACTAAATTTAAAAGAGGCCAAAAGAAAGGAGATATGACCTGATTTAAGGTCATCGGTGTGCGGGGCTTCCCGCACACCGCACTGTTTAAATACATGAAATTATATGAAATTATAGCACCGTGCCATTTTGGCATGGAAGCAATTTTGAAAAGAGAAATTTACGACCTCGGCTATGACATAAAGCAGGTGGAGGACGGACGTGTCACTTTTTTAGGTGATGCAGAGGCCGTTGTGCGGGCAAATATCTTTTTGCGCTCCGCAGAGAGGGTGCTTCTTTGTCTTGGAAGATTTAAGGCAGAAAGCTTTGAGGAACTTTTTCAGGGCGTTAAGGCCATTGCATGGGAGGGTATTCTCCCGGAGAATGCGCGTTTTTGGGTAAAGAAAGCGTCAACAGCCAAAAGTAAGCTTTTTAGTTCGTCGGATATCCAGTCAATTGTTAAAAAAGCCATTGTTGAGCGGCTCAAAAGACAGTATCGCATCGAATGGTTTAAAGAGGACGGCGAGGCTTATCCCCTGCGCGTTTTTATTTACAAGGACGAAGTGACCATTGCTCTCGATACAACCGGAGAATCGCTTCATAAAAGAGGTTACAGAAAGATGACGGCAAAAGCGCCGGTGTCAGAAACTTTGGCGGCGGCGATGATTATGCTGACACCGTGGAAGGCTGACAGAATACTTGTTGATCCGTTTTGCGGCAGCGGCACATTCCCAATTGAAGCGGCGATGATCGGCGCGAATATTGCACCGGGCATGAACCGTGAGTTTACGGCACAGAATTGGAAGCATCTGTTTCCGTCAAAGCTTTGGTATGAGGCCGTTGACGAGGCGCGGGATATGATTGACTTAAGTGCTGTCGGCGATATTCAGGGCTATGACATCGACGGTGAAGTGATTAAGTATGCACGTCAGAATGCGAAAGATGCAGGCGTCGACGGGCTGATCCATTTTCAGCAGCGTCCGGTCAGCGAGCTGAGACATCCGAAAAAATATGGCTTTGTTATTACAAATCCGCCGTATGGGGAACGTCTTGAGGAAAAAGCGGCACTTCCGCAGCTGTATCAGGAAATGGGCAAAGCCTTTGAAATGCTTGATGACTGGTCGTTTTACATATTGACATCTTATGAGGATGCTCCCCGTTATATTGGCAGAAAGCCGGACAAAAACAGAAAAATTTATAATGGTATGATGAAAACCTATTATTATCAGTTCCTGGGGCCAAAGCCTCCGAAACGGAAAATGGATGATGAGAAAAAGGAAGGCTGAGGCGCTGAAGGTGAGC
>USSL01000179.1 GCA_900557175.1 uncultured Eubacteriales bacterium | reverse complement strand
ATACCGATAAAATCCTAAAAAACTGGAAAACTAAACATGTAACAAATATGGAAGACATCGCCGCACTGGATGCCGCCTACGAAACGTCAAAAAAAGCTGCTGCAAAAAAAGCTGACACTCAAAGAGGCGCCGGTCAAAAAGCGTCCAATCAAAACGACACCTTAAAAGAGGATGGCGTCCGCCGGTATGGCAGCCGCTTCGGTAATTTTGACCAGCGTGTTTATAACTACAATGATCTTGAACAAAAGCTCGCAAAAAAGCTTCAGAAGCATTAGAAAGGAGCGCCTATGCCACTGAAAAATTCTCAATACAATACAATTATGCGCCGATATGATTTAACACGTCAGGCTGCTGCTGCCGACCGCCGTCAGCGTCTTGAAGCAATCTATGCGCTTGTACCGGGTTTTTCACAGCTCGACGAGGCAATTGCCGCTGCCGCTGCCGACCACGCTCGCGCAAAAATTTCCGGTCAGGCCGTCAGCCCCGCGGATCTTCATTCCAGACTTTCTGCACTGGAAGAAAAAAAAGCTGCACTTTTAAAGGCTGCCGGCTATCCTGAGGACTATCTGGAAATCAAGTACACATGTCCCGAATGTAAAGATACCGGCTTTATTGACGGTCAAAAGTGCCACTGCTTTAAACAGGCAGTTGTCGATCTTGTATATGCCCAGTCTAATATTAAAGACAGGCTTGAAGAAGAAAATTTTGACAGTTTTGATATCAGCTATTATTCAGATGAAATTAACCCAAAACTCGGCATCAGTCCAAGAGAGAACATGCGTACCGTGCTTAAAACATGTATGGATTTTATCCGGAATTTTGACGATGCATCCGGCAACCTTTTATTTTACGGTCACACCGGCGTCGGAAAGACTTTTTTATCCAACTGTATTGCCAAAGCACTTTTAGACACAGCGCACACTGTCATCTATCTGTCCGCGCCGCAGCTTGTGGAAGTGCTTGAACGGCATACGTTCGGACGCGATGACGAAAGCCAGAATATCGATGAGATGCCTGAATATATCAATGACTGCGACCTTTTAATCATTGACGATTTAGGCACAGAGATGAACAACTTTTTTACGGCATCACGGCTTTTTTCCTGCTTAAACGGACGGCAGCTCAGAAAGAAAGCAACCATTATTTCAACAAATCTTTCACTGGATGACTTACAGGAAATCTACAGTGAACGTATTTTCTCCCGGCTTATAAGTAACTATCAGGTGACACTGATTATCGGTGATGATATACGAATTAAAAAAGCAATTTCATAAAAAGGTCTTGTCATTTTTTGTCGGATTGTTTACAATGGTGATGAGATAATAGATTATGTGTATACATGTACGGAGGTAAATCATGAGCCAAAATGATAAAAATGAGAACTTTACAAAAAGTATCCCTGTAGGCGAGCTTGGAATTGTCGCCCTTGAAAGCTGCAGTGAACTTGGAAAGAGAGTCAACGATTATATTGTCAGCTGGCGTACACAGCGCGAAGGCGACCATATGAAATCGCTCCATTTCACAGGCTATCAGAAAGAAAATTACTTAATCGACGCTAAATGTCCGAGATTCGGCAGCGGTGAAGCCAAAGGTGTGATCAATGAATCTGTCCGCGGCAAAGACCTTTATCTGCTTGTTGATGTGACAAATTACAATATTAAGTATTCTCTGTGCGGCTATGAAAACAGAATGTCACCGGATGACCATTTCAGCGATTTAAAGCGTATTATTTCAGCTGCAACAGGAAAAGCAAGACGTATCAACGTTATTATGCCGTTCCTTTATGAGAGCCGTCAGCATAAGCGTTCAAAGCGCGAATCTTTAGACTGTGCTTTAGCATTAAAAGAACTTCACGATATGGGTGTTGAGAACATTCTCACATTCGACGCTCATGATCCTCGTGTACAGAACGCGATTCCTTTAAGCGGATTTGACAATGTTCAGCCGACATACCAGTTCTTAAAAGCATTATGCAAGAGCACACCGGACATCGAGCTTGACAATGATCATCTGATGATTATCAGCCCGGATGAAGGTGCTATGGGACGTGCCGTATACTATGCAAACGTTCTTGGCGTTGACGTTGGTATGTTCTACAAACGCCGTGATTATACAACAGTTGTCAACGGACGTAACCCGATTGTTGCCCATGAATTTCTCGGCTCTTCCGTTGAGGGCAAAGACGTACTTATCATCGACGATATGATTTCTTCCGGTGAGAGTATGTTAGATGTTGCCAAAGAATTAAAGAAACGTAAAGCAAGACGTGTCTTTGTCGCTGCAACCTTTGGTCTTTTCACAAACGGTCTTGCAGAGTTTGACCGTTACTATGAAGAAGGCTTAATTTCCAGAGTGCTGACAACAAATGTTATTTATCAGACACCTGAATTATTAGAGCGTCCTTACTATGTCAACGTTGACTTAAGCAAGTATATTGCCCTGCTGATTGATTCCATCAACCATGACCATTCCATCAGCGAGCTGCTTGATCCATACGAAAAGATTGACAAGCTTATCGAAAAACACAGAAATAAATAAAACAAAATTATTTTTAAACCAATTTATTTTTGCATAAATTTTAAGCCGGCAGGGAATCTCCTTGCCGACTTTTATACTACAGACACTTGTGCCTATACACAATTTTAATTAAATTTGAATATCTTCTGAGCAACTCTATAAGCCTTGACAACCGTCTTTTTCGTCACCGGACCGACCGGATTGCTGATTTGTCCTCTTAAGCCCCAGCGGATATGACGGTACATCTTCGGATCATTTCGCTTAAAGCTTTCCCAAAGCTCTTTGCGCTTCTTTGTATGTTCATCAGTGCCTCCGAGTACAAGCATCACCGAAGTCACACAACAAATCATTGCAAGATAACTTAACATATAACGTGAAAGCTTTTTATTCGGCACATCGCCCGGAAGACTGTAAGCATCAATCATAATCTTATTCACTAAAATCTGCTGGTCAATACGGCCAATCATCACCTGCTCATTGACGGACTGATCCTCGCGGCCGATAAAGTATCTGTAAAGATCTGTATTAATATAATACAGTGTCTTCACATACGGCAGCGGTATATAAACAAAAAGATTATCCACATAAAACGTATGCTTTGGCAGTTCCAAATGACATTCTCTTAAAATCTTTGTTCTGTAAATTACAGAATGCATTAAAAGATTTTGATCCGGTCTGAACCGGCTCACTGAACTCCACCCGAAAATTTTATTTTCAGGCAGTGCATTATCATACTTTATAACGTGCTGCTTACCATCTGCCACATGCTCATATACATAGTTACATATTACCATATCTACACGTTTGCGCGCTGCCACTATATTCCTAAGCGCATTCATCACTTCCGAAAGACTTTCTTCATTAAGCCAGTCATCAGAATCGACAACCTTGTAATATCTGCCCTTCGCATTTCTAAGTCCGGCATTCACAGCCTCTCCGTGTCCGCCGTTTTCCTGATGGACTGCTCTCACAATTGACGGATAAGCCGCCGCATATTCATCGGCAATCTCCGCTGTCTTATCCGATGAGCCGTCATCAACAATAATAATCTCGGCTTCCTCGCCTGCCGGAAGTATTGAATCAATGCACTTACGCATATAGGCTTCTGAATTATAGCACGGAATTGCAAAAGTTATTAACTTCACCTTTATCTTCCCTCCGCTTGTAAATAATATCGTTTTGGCACCCGGTATTTTTTCTATACTTCAAAACACCGCTTAAAGCGCCGTATCAGTATGCCTTATTATACCCCACTCATCATTTTTGTACAAGTCAATTAAGCCCTTGTCCGATCATCTTTAAGAATATTTATGAATTTCTAAACTATCTCTTAACCTTTGCAATAAGTGTCACGATGCATAAAACAATAATATTTACACCGACAATACTTGCACCGGTCGGCAGATTCAAAATAAAGGAAGCTATAATGCCTAAAATATAACATATAATTGAAAACATCACGGATAAAAGTACAACACTTTTAAAACTTTTAACAAGCTTTTTGGCTGTCACAGCAGGAAAGATGATAAGACTTGAAATAAGCAGGCTTCCCATCATCCGCATTCCGAGCACAACCGTCAGTGCTGTCAAAAGCGCAATCACAAACTGATAAAAACTTACATTGATACCGCTCGTCTTTGCAAATGTTTCATCGCATGTCACAAGAAACAGCCGGTTGTAAAACAACACATACATGATAATAATAATTGCCGATAAAATAAGGCTCATCACAACATCCGTATCGCTCATCGCCAAAATGCTGCCGAACATATAATCGCTGACGTCCACATTAAAGCCGCCGGAAAGCGCCGTAATAATAACACCAAAAGAAAGCGCCCCCGTTGCGACAATACC
>USSL01000178.1 GCA_900557175.1 uncultured Eubacteriales bacterium | reverse complement strand
CATCTGAGCCTTTTTCTTTTAACTCAGTTTTTCATAACTCACTTGACACTACCTGAAAAAATAGTTTCCTGCACACCTTTTTATAACAAACGCCCTTTCAGTATGAATCTTCAAGGGCGTAAAAACCTATTATTTATTATCCATTCCTATTTTTTCAACTTCCTCCGTCGTGATTTCATACAAATCCGCAATTTCCTCCACAGAATAACCTTTTGAAAGCATTTTTAAAATGCGTGCACGGCGCTCATCGCTTTTTCCAGCCTCACGTCCGATACCAATACCTTCCTCGCGACCAAGCTGCCGGTTATCCCAGTCTCTGACTGATACTCTCATATACTCCTGCCTCCATTCACGATTTTGTTTTACTCTTTCTACTGCATTATCCAGCGCTTTAATATAGGCATTTTCCGATTTCTTTCCGGTAAGATAATCTAAAAACGCTTTCAGCTCATCACTGACATCATCAAAAACACCGCGGGCATTTAAAAATATTTTTACTGTACCGTCGTTTAAAAGTAATGTCTTATCTTCTGCGCACATATTTACAAAAGTATATTTATGAAAGCCCCTCCTAAAAATGTCTGTCATGCATATAAAAATAATATAGCTGTCTCCCAGCATCGAATATACTTCGCCTTTGTCAATCTGCTCCACATCAATGGCACTTTGATAGTAACGGCTTCTCTGCGGAAGTTCCCCCGTATCTCTCACCTGCATTTCAATGTCATAAATTCTGCTCGCATCGTCCTTGACGTACACATCCACCCGTATGCCTTTCGAATCCGTGTCTGCCTGAAATGTTTTCTGACTTTCAGGATATTCAATATGGTCGATATCAAGCTCCGGCAAAATAAGCTGTAAAAGTTCTTTGCACAATGCTGGATTTCGCATTACCTTTCCGAAAATAAAATCATTGGACAATCCAAGCTCATCCCAGCGATTTTGGTATACTTCTCTCAAACCAGTCCCCCCTGTCCTTTGCCGCTGCTTTCCTTTGGATTGTATGCCTTCCATAAAACTCTGTCACAGTATTTTTACTGCTGTTATATCTTTATTATACACAATCCGTCAATTTAAAACAACGGCTTCAATAACCTTTTATATGTTTCTGTAACTCTCATTTTACACATATAAAAGCCATATTTCCATCATCATCCTTCGAGCGGATTCGACAAAACAGGTGAGCAGCTATATTATTTTATTATTCACTCCTGCGGCTTTAGAAATGTCATAATCTGCTTATTCACCCCTGATGCAGCCATCAAGACAGAAGCAATAAAGCTGACAACAAAGCAGAGCAAACTTAATATGGCAAGCGTCGCTATATTACCCGGTATACGGATATCCGTCACAGCAATTGTTGCTCCCCAGCAGACTGCAAGGCCGAAGCTGCATAATATCATCTGTTCCAGTGCAAGTGTTGTACCTGCCTGAAGCTTTGGCACACCGAGCATACGCATGACTGCTGCCTGTGGTATTGTCTGAGAAATCATTAATACACATACAACCGATACTGCTGCCAAAAAGATAACAGCTACAACCGGATATAAAAGTTCAAGAAGCCGATTCGTATTTTCAAGCGACTGTACGGCCTGTTTCAATTCATCATCGTAAATTGCACATGCCAGTGGATTATCCTCATACGTATATTCTTCAATCACAGTCTTGATTTCGTCCGCAAACACATCAATATCACGATTTCGGAAAGGACTAACTCTAAAACGTGCTTCCAGATAATATCTGTCCGTCTGAAATGGCACTGCATTTTTATAAACAGCAAGCGGCATAATGATATTTGCCATTTTACATTTGTCATAAACGCCTGCTGCAATACACCGAACCTCCGTCCAGCGTTCTTTATCCTGCCTTACCATGACAGAAAATTCTTCCCCGGCTTTAATATTGTTTTTTTCCATATAGGCTTTTGAAATAAGCACCGGAGCCGCCTCGCCGTCCTTCGCTTCAAATCCAAGCAGAGTTTCATTATAACCGTTTTCATAAACAATTTTATCCGTCTTTTTATCAAAACCTTCCAGCTTATGAATATCTTCTGATGCGAAAAAAACAGACGTCTCACCGGCGCTTTCCTTATTTTTTACATAACCTCCGGTCGCTGCTGTCAAAAATTTAAAATCCAATACTGACGTATTTTCTGAAACCATCTCAATCACACGTTCCGGCACATAAGCCCCGCCATAAAGACCTGTCCCAAGACCGCCGTTTTCCAAAATATCGCCTTCAACAATCACTGTTGCATACAGACGGTCAATTTCCGCTTTATTTTTTATAATCATTTGCTGCATACCAACAAGCCCTGTCATAAAACAAACAATCAGTAATACAACAAGAACAAGCCGTTTGGGCGTGCGCCATATATGTCGGCTGATATACGGCAGAATCCATCGGTTCGATATATGAGGCCTTTGTACCACAACTGTGTGTTCAGCTGTTTCACAAACTTCTCTCCTTCTCTCACTGTCCGAAACATCCGTCATCGGCAGACCATATCCTGCTTCTGTCATCGTCTTTTCAACCTGCTTTGCTATTTTTCTTTCCGGTGCACCGACGCTTAAAAGCCCTCTGCGTTTTAAAATAAAGCAGCCGCAAAAAACAAGCATAAGCCAAAATATATAAACGATTGCGGCGGCGGCTGCCATCTTTGGCACTGAAAGCCTCGGCACTATATCTGCCGTATCAAAAGCCGAAAATGCAGTTAATGTTTTTTTAATCGCATCACCTGCATACCATCCTGCTAAAGCAGCTGCCAAAACGACTGGGATAATACCGCTCAGAGCCGCTGTTACCATAAGGGATTTTACAGCCGCTTTTGCCGGAAGCCCCAAACGCCTCAAAACATACCATAGTCTCTCATTAAATCTTAAGTAAAAATAGCATCCGCCAAGCAATACGAGTATTGTAATCATTGAAAAAATTATGAAACTTGTCCGTGCAGACTGTTTCACCGGAAAAGCTGTCTGCTTAAAATTTTCCCAGCCATTATCTTCAAACGTCATCTCATACCCGGCTTCTGCCATTTTATTTTCATATTTTTCTAAAAAATCTGACAGATGATCGGGATGCTTCAAAACAAAACTGAAATCTGTTTTTGCATATTCATAGCCCCATTCTGCCGGAAATAATGCATCCGGCACATAAATATCCGTATAATTAAATGAATACAAATCCTCTGCCGTCGGTTTATAAATTCCTACAATTTCAAAGCTTTCTGTCATTGACGGTGCATCCTGCCAGTTTTCTTCACTATCCAAATAAAAAAACGGATTTCCTTTATAACGTACTGTCATTGTAATACTGTCGCCGACATTAAGCCCCCTCGCATCGGCAAATTCTTTTCTTACGACACACACTTTATTTTTATTATCATTATCTGACCGCTGTAAATAACGTCCCTGCTCTAATTCAAAATATTCACGGATCATTGGTATCCTAGCCATATCCTTTGTTGTATGCACCGCCGCAATATGCGTATTCAGCCTATCGGTAATATAATCATTTTCAGCCTTTTGATTATTAATATCCGTTATAAAATCCGCCTTCGCCTCACAGACAAGCTTGTCTTCTGTCAGCGGCACACCATAAAGTGTCCATCCTCTTTGAACCCCCAAATCAACGCCTGTCTCTGCTTCCATAAATTCATTTTCATTGTATGCAACCGACTGAACAGCCTTTATATAATACGGTTTTTTTGTTCCCATCGCTTTCTCAAGCTGAGCAAATTGCTTTTTGTCATTACCGTACATGTAAATAAAGACCTCATCATCAGCCTGAACTGTTTCCGGAAAACCTGCCAGCACCTCATCAACTGCCACTATATATGTATATAAATATTTATACGGCTGCCCATCAACACGGCTCTCAAACATACCCCCGGCCTTATTTTCAGCACATGTCCCTGATATAATCCTTCCGCGCAAATAAACTTTATCATTATAAAATTTACCGCCATACATCCATTGTGTATCATAATCCGCCGAAATAATATTTTCCATTTCACCGCCAAAAGTCCTGTGAACATCTATGAAATCAACAAGCGGTTCATTTTCAAGTAATTTGACTGCTGTATCGTCAATGGGCTTGTTCCAATCGTCCTCATCATAATAAGTATCATCAAGAAGCGTCATTGAAGCAATTGGCTTATACAAATCTGTAATTCTGTCAATCTCAGATGATATGGTTATATACTCAGAGAATCTTAAAAGAAAACCAAAGGCAGCCAAACCAATAAGCAAACCAATAAGTAATATCTTCAGCGGCCGACGCCGCATTGATTTAAGAAAAACATTTGTTTTCATATCAATCCCCTCCTCTGAAAAAAGGTAGTGTCAAAAACTACCTGTTTTTTATTGTTTTAAATCCTTTAAAACCTTGAT
>USSL01000177.1 GCA_900557175.1 uncultured Eubacteriales bacterium | reverse complement strand
GGCATCGACAATGATATCTGCCGTATTTATTGATGGTAATGTAAACCGTATAAAACTGCGGTTATCGCCGGTATTACTGCCATAGCCTGTCGAAAGTGTTGCCGTATCCCTGAAATTGCTTGTCGGATAATTTGAGCACACTTTTGCATCTTTGATATCTTTATAAGTGATCGGCGTTGATATGACCGGATCAATAACAACCGGATAAGCGCGGTCTTCTTCCATTAACCAGCCATCATCGGCTTTGATGCTGATCTTGTATCCGCTTTCATCTGATTCAAGTGCCATGACAACTTCATCTGAATAAGCGCCATTAGTATCATACATAAATGGTGCATGAATATAAAGAATTTCTTCACCGCTGCTGTTTTTAAAGTAAATTGCATTATTTCGAAGTTCCGGTGTCAGGCCTTCAGTTCTACAGTTATACACAAAAGTTTTATTGGAAGCTGCGTTGGAAAGAATAATATTTTCTTTGAGTTCCTCGCCGCTTAATATGTATTCTAGATTGACACCCGGAGCAATTTTGTTATAAGCTATCCGTGATTCCAGCGCTGGAAGATTTGTTTTTTCGGCATTGGCTTCCATCACGGATTCATGGTAATCCGGATCCAGTGATTCTTCACCTTGTATATTTGTTGTTGCATAGTCTTGCTGTTCTTCGGCAAGGATGCCGATTTTCTTTTCGGGCATTTGTGCATCTGCAGCAACAAGCATAGGAAAGTCAGTCCTTTTGGCAGCTTCCTCAAGTGCCTTCAGACCTTCAATGTCATTTTCGGCAAAAAGCCTGGCTGCATCCGGATTTTCTGTAATGAGAGATGCCTCTTTTTCTTCGATGACTTCTTCTGTTTCTTCTGTCTCTGTTGAAACGTCAGCAGTAAGTGCCGGAAGTTCTTCACTAACATTTTCAGCGACAGATTCAGGAAGTTCTTCCTCAGCATCTTCAACAATCGGTGTCATTAACGGTTTGGCTGATGTTTCTTCTGTTACCGACTTGTCTGTTTCGGGCGTCTCGTCTGTTTCAGATGCCCCGTCTGTTTCAGTTATTTCAACCTGCTGCAAAGCGTCCGGCGCGTCATTTGCCATGGCTTTTGTATATAAATCCGGTGTATTTGCCACAAGTTTTCGCACAGAACTTCGATTTCCCGTGTCCATTCCCCATGATAATTTATATCCGTCGATTGTAATATCAACAAGTTTTTCTTCTGTTGTGTTTTGGGCAAAGCCGACTTTCATCCGATTTGCCTTATTTTGTACATAGCTGCTGTCACCGTCAAGTGTCACTGTTTCCAGACCGTTATCAATATCTTTCCATTGTCCGTTATCCTGATAGTGTACAGCTTTCGGATAGATTGCCGCCGTATAAGAAAAATCTTCATTAAGGAAATACTTGATATTGGCTTCCCGGCGGGTTATATCCTCCCCGATGATTGCTGCCGGCGCTTTGTAATCATTAAGTGACAAACTTTGAATGGCATCGTCAATAACAACAAGTTCATTATTTTCGATGTCTATTTCCGGTGCATCTTCTGAAGACTCCGACTGTGTTTCATATTCTGTTTCGTTTGATTCGCTTTGAATTTCGCTTATACTATCATCTGAAGATTCGATTGTTTCTTCAGATGATAACGTTTCATCCGTTGTCTCTAAAGTTTCAATATCTTCTGTTACCGGTAAAGCATCTGACTCCGTTTCTGTTGCATTGACAGTCAGTCAGTGATTGAAATAATATCGTACCTGTTAAAAATAGTGCTAATAGCCGTCTTCTCCGTCCTTTTATCATTTGAATCCTCCCATAAAAATAGCTTGTTTACAGAAACAAAGGTACCTTTATGTATATTAAACATAAATACAAACATATTTCAATATGAAATCTTCAAAAAATTATGCAATATATTTTATAATTACAAAAAAGCATTGTATATTTAGTGAAAAACACACAAAAATGTGATTTTGAATTATGCATAAAAATAGTCACTATATATTTTATAACAAAATAAAGCGCCGCAATACAGATAACCCTCTATCTGCCTGCGGCGCCTTATTTCAAAATTATCTAATTAAAATACACCAGTTCTTCTTCCGGCTTTTTCGTGCTTGTGGCGTGTTTCATGTAAAGTACCGGCCCTTCACCCTGATACAATTTGGAATATTCCGATTTTACTTTTGCCGTCACCTTCACCCACATATCGTTTTTAAACTTATCAATATGCTTTGTCTTGCAAATAAAACCGATAAACTGAATATCATCCGCACAACATGTCATTGCGTGGCGTCCCGGCACAAAACAGCCATCCGGAAAATTCTTTCCGATAAAAACACGCCCCGTAAAGGCAACTGTCTTATCCTCATAATTTTCAGGATGTTCCATGGCATCCAAATACCATATACCAAAGTCTTCATCGGAAATCTCAATGACATCGGCATTGAGATTATACGGCAATTCCTCCGGCGGCAGCTCAATCGGATCACCGTTTTCATCATCAAAAACCATCTGGGCGCGGCGGTTGACCGCACGGATGCTTCTTCGGAATACATTCAGCGGCATATCTTCCGAGCAGCGGTTAAAGAACACCATCTCAGAGCTTGTGAAAATATCAAGCATCATCGAACGCATATTGTTCATATAGGCTTCAAATGTAGAGCCGTCCACTGTCGTAATAATCTGATTGATAAACCAGCCCTTTGGCAGCTTCATATCAAGAAAATCCTGAACCTTCCACATACCGTTATATTCAATAAAGACAAATTCCGGCCGGTAGTAGCTGCTGCACCGCTCTAAAAATTCTTCATTAAAGCTTTCCTCATCGTCAACATTTGTCAGTGAAATATTTAACTGCGCAAGACGAAACTCATCGTATTCCTCCTCGCCCTCCTCACACGTAATGAGAAGCGAGCGGGCTTCCTCCGAAAAACCTTCCTCCTCAAGAATCTGACGAAGAAAGCTTGTCTTGCCCGAATCCAAAAAACCGGTAATCAAAAAAACCGGCACTTCTACAGGTTTATTCATATAAGTTACTTCCTTTCGTCGACGTTCTACAACTTAAACAGCATCTTCAGTTCTTCTTCTTTCAAGTCTGTTCCGATAACGCAAATCTTGCCTGTGATTTCCGGGGTGCCCTCGCGAAGCTCATATTCCTCCGGCACAAGGTCAAAGTAAATCCAATGTCCGTCTGTCCCCTCAACCATACCCTTTGCACGAAGGACAGAACCGTACTCTGTCGTTTCAGAAAGCTTCTTCAAGATACTTTCCATCTCATCTCTATCAAATTTATGCGGTGTCTCCACACCCCAGCTTGTAAACACATCATCGGCATGATGATGACCGTAATGGTGATCGTGGTGATGTTCATGCTCGTGGTCATGGCAGCCACAGCCGCAATCCTCGCCGTGGTCGTGATGATGCTCGTGGTCGTGGTCATGGCAGCCGCAGTCTTCATTGTGCTCATGGTGATGCTCATGCTCGTGACAACCGCAATCTTCATCGTGCTCATGATGGTGGTCGTGATGATGTTCATGCTCGTGGTCATGATGGCAGCCACATTCCGGACAGATATCTTCATCTGCAAAAAGCTCGTCTGCAAGTGAGATGTTTGCCTCCATTGCTTTTAAAATCTGTTCACCGGAAAGCTTTTCCCAGTCGGTTGTGATTACGGTTGCCTTATCATTTTTTTCACGGATAAGCGCCACTGCCTCATTTAGCTTTTCTTCCTTGACAAGCTGGGCACGGCTTAAAATAATTGTTTTTGCATATTCAATCTGATTATTGAAAAACTCGCCGAAGTTTTTCATGAAAACTTTACACTTCTGCGCGTTGACAACAGCCACAAGGCTGTTTAATTCAATCTCGCCCGGCACAACGACTTTCTGCACGGCAGCCATCACATCCGACAATTTGCCGACACCTGAAGGCTCGATTAAAATTCTGTCCGGCGCATATTCTTCAATCACTTTATGAAGCGCTTTGCCGAAATCGCCGACAAGCGAGCAGCATATACATCCCGAGTTCATTTCTGTAATCTCAATGCCCGCATCTTTTAAAAATCCGCCGTCAATGCCAATCTCACCAAATTCATTTTCGATAAGCACAACTTTTTCACCGGCAAGCGCCTCTTTTAAAAGCTTCTTAATAAGCGTTGTCTTTCCGGCGCCTAAAAAGCCCGAAAAAATATCAATTTTTGTCATCTTGTCCTGCTCCTTTTCTGTTTTGAAAGCAGTTCCCTCTCTTGCTGGAAACGCTATATTCCTTTTTATTTATTATACACCAGACGTCAAGCCCGCAAAAGGCTTTTTGCAAAATTCCTATATGGCATATGTGCTGAAAACTTCTTTCAATTTTCTGACAATTCTTCGGTTAACCCTTACAAAATCTTTGTAAAAAATTCGAAACTTATTCATGCAGGTTTCACCTGACTTTATGATATAATAATATAT
>USSL01000176.1 GCA_900557175.1 uncultured Eubacteriales bacterium | reverse complement strand
CCCTGTCTCAAAAGGCACGCCTTGATATTGTGGCAAAGGCTGTAGAGCAGGTGAATAACAAGTATTTTGACAAAGAAGATATTGACCGGAAGATGGAAGTCAAAAAGATTATTCATAATGAATTGGAAGAATCCGGCGCCTTGAATGTGGCATCAGTGAAGGAAAAAATTTTTAAGGATAATGACGAGATGAAAAAGGATTTTGAGGAAAAGCTTGAGAAATATCATCTCGATGAATCGGTGGAAATCCGTCCTCAAAATAAACAGACGGTTAAAAAATTTGAGCGCCAGCATTTAAAGACGGACACTGGCATAGAAATTACAATACCGATGGACCAGTACGGCAATAATGAAAATGTAGAGTTTTTTACAAATCCGGACGGAACGATTTCCGTGATGATTAAAAATATCGGAAAGCTGACAAGCAACTAGGAGGGACAACATCATGCCAATTAAAATAAAAGATGATTTACCGGCAAGAAAAATTTTGGAAAATGAGCATATTTTTGTAATGACAGAGAATCGGGCGCTGACGCAGGACATCCGCCCGCTGAAGATTCTTATTTTGAATCTTATGCCGACAAAGGTTGAGACGGAGACACAGATTCTGCGCTGTCTTTCAAACACGCCGCTGCAGATTGAGGCAGAGCTTCTGCAGACAGAGACGTATCAGGCAAAAAATACGTCGGAGGAGCATATGCTTGCTTTTTATAAAACCTTTGACGAGGTGAAGGAAAGCCGCTATGACGGTCTGATTATTACGGGGGCGCCGGTAGAGATGATGGATTTTGAAGAAGTGGAATACTGGGACGAGCTTTGCCGGATTATGGAATGGTCAAAGACACATGTCCATTCGACTTTCCATATTTGCTGGGGAGCGCAGGCCGGACTTTATTATCATTACGGCGTTCCGAAATATATTCTCGATCATAAAATATCGGGTGTATTTAAGCACCGGATGCTTAACCCGAAATCCCGGCTGTTCAGAGGCTTTGACGAGCATTTTTATGTGCCTCATTCAAGACATACTGAGGTGCGGGCGGAGGATATTTTAAAAATACCGCAGCTGCGTATTATGGCAGATTCCGACGAGGCCGGTGTTTATATTGTCGGCAATGAGAGCGGTTCTCAGTTTTTTGTGATGGGACATTCCGAATATGATGCGGACACGCTGGCCAAAGAATATTTCAGAGATCTTGAAAAGGGGATGAATCCTGATATTCCGGCTCACTATTTTCCGGATGACGATCCGTCTAAAAAGCCGGAGATGAAATGGCGGGCACACGGCACATGGATATATTCAAACTGGCTTAATTATTTTGTATATCAGACGACGCCTTACGAGCTTGATCAAACAATGGAAGGATGATGAGATTTCTATGGAAAACAGCAGCTATACAGGTCTTACAAGTGCCGAAGTCAGAAAGCGCATCGACGACGGTCTGATTAATGAGACAAATAATAATGTATCAAAGACAAAAAAAGAGATTATCCTCACACATACACTGACATACTTTAACTTTTTAAATATATTTCTTGGTATTATTGTCATATGTTCGGGACAGCTTAAGAATCTGACATTTTTAGGCGTTATTATTATTAATTCAGTGATTGGTATTATTCAGGAGCTGAAGGTGAAAAAGCTTGTGGACGGTCTGTCAGTGATTACAGCCTCTAAAGTGAAAGTTATAAGAAATGGCCGGCAGCAGGAGATACCGATTGACGAGCTTGTCATGGATGATGTGATGGCGGTGGAGTCAGGCAATCAGATTGGTGCGGACAGTATTGTGCTTTCGGGCGAGGGTATTGAGGTCAATGAGTCAATGATTACCGGTGAATCTCATGCCGTGAAGAAATTTAAGGGCGATACACTCTGGTCAGGCAGTTATCTTGTGGCCGGCAGCGGTGTTGCACAGGTTGTTCATGTCGGCAAAGATAATTACGCGGTCGAGCTTGCCAATAAGGCTAAAGACAAGAAGCGTGCCACATCGGAAATGCAGGATTCCATTAAGCGGATTATCAAAATTATCGGCTTTGTCATTATTCCGGTAGGAATACTTTTATTCCTCTCACAGAGAAGCATTGACGGCACAAGCCTGTCTGACGCGATGGTCAATACGGTTGCCGGTGTGATCGGCATGATTCCTGAGGGGCTTGTATTGCTCACAAGTATTTCCTTTATTTTGGGCGTCGGCCGTCTTGCAAGAAAGCGGGCACTTGTGCAGGAAATGGAAGCTATTGAAGCGCTGGCCCGCGTTAATGTGTTATGTACAGATAAGACGGGAACAATTACGACGGGGGAACTGAAGGTTAAGGAAATTATTCCGATTGACAAAGAGCTTTTGGTTCACCTTGCTGATGGTGCTTACGAGGAAAGCTGTGAGGCGGACGCGGAGACGAAAGCGGCAGGGATTGAAAAGATTAAAGAAGTCATGAATGAGATTGCTTTTGCGTTTAATGATGTCAACAGCACGCAGACGGCTCTCATGAATTATTTTGAAAAAACGGCGGCATGGGAAATTGAAGACCTTATTCCGTTTTCGTCGGCGAGAAAGTACCGTGCCATAAGCTTTGCGGCCCACGGTGCTTATGTGCTCGGCGCGCCGGAGTTTATTTTAAAGGGAACGGCTTATACAGATGTTTTAGATCTTGTTGAGCCATATTCAAAACAGGGGCTTCGTGTCCTTTTGCTCGCTTCTGCAGAAAGTATTTCCAGCAGTGCGGAAACGGTTTCAGACATTAAGCCGGTCGGTCTTATCCTTATTTCGGATATTATAAGAACGGAAGCGAGGGCGACCTTTGATTACTTTGCAAGCCAAAATGTGGATGTAAAGGTTATTTCCGGTGATAATCCGGCAACAGTGTCTTATATTGCTGTAGAGGCCGGGCTTAAAAATGGCGATAAGTATATTGACGCAACTCAGCTTCCGGACGATGATGCCCAGCTTCGCAATGTGATTTGTGATTATACGGTTTTTGGCCGTGTCACACCGGAACAAAAGCAGCGTATCATCAAAGCATATCAGGCCAATGAAAAAATTGTCGGTATGGTCGGCGACGGTGTCAACGACGTTCTTGCTTTAAAAGATGCCGACTGTGGTATTGCCATGGCAGCCGGTTCCGATGCGGCAAAACAGGTGGCGCACATTGTACTGCTCGATTCGGATTTTGCATGTATGCAGGATATTGTCCGCGAGGGGCGCATGATTATTTCAAATATCGAAAGAGTCAGCGCGCTTTACCTTACAAAGACAATTTATTCTGTCCTTTTATCGGTTATTTTTATATTGCTTGGACGGGCATATCCGTTTATACCGATTCATTTAAGTATTATCAGTGCAACAGCCATCGGACTTCCAAGCTTCCTGCTTACGCTGGAGCAGACAGAAACAGTGACACAAAACGGCTTTTTAAAGCACGTACTGCGAATCAGTCTTCCGGGTGCATTGACGATGGTCGGCGCAATGCTTTTAAATCAGCTTCTTTCGGCGGTGCTCGGCTTTGACGAGACAATGCTTGCCACATACAATCTGCTTGTCGCAGGTTTAATCAGTATGCTCGTACTCGTCTATGTGTGCAGCCCGATGAACAAAAAGCGAAAAGCGCTCTGCATTGTATGCGTCAGCCTGTTTATACTGGCATTACTCGTATTACCGGGATTTTTCAGTATTACATCATTGTTCGTATGGCGGATGATATTTGTCGTACCGCTGTTCTGGCTTGTCTACGTCGCAATGAAACTGCTCGTCATGCTCATGCGGCGGTTTGTAAAATAATAGGCGCCCGCGGTATGTATGCTTTTCATCGTGCAGCTGCAGAATGCTGTGTCCATGAAAGGATATATACCGCGGGCTTTTTGTGTGCGGCTGCGGTGGCTTATATCAGTTCTGCGATGCGGCTGACGCCGACGTAGATTTCGCTGATTTTGTACCATGTTCTGTAGTCGACAATGCCGGTTTGGGGAAGACCGAAGATTTTTTGAAATTCCTTCACGGCGTTTGCGGTTGCTGGGCCGTAGATACCGTCAACGGCGATGGTCGGCAGTGCCGGGTAGTTTCTTGCGATTCTGTTTAATTGTTCTTGCATCTGCATGACTTTTTGACCGCGGGAGCCGATAGTTAAATTGCTGCCCGGCCATGATGACGGAATACCGCTGATTTGTTCTGCTGTGTTGATATACATATCATCGCCGTAATAGTAGCGCAGGATTTCTATTGGTTCATAGCCCTGCTCACCGAGTGTTTTGGAACCCCACTGGCTCATCCATTGAGGACAGGTGACACGGCTGCCGTCACAGTATTGGGTGAGAATCGGCTGCCGCACATTGGGGCGCGAGAGGAAGTTTGTAAAAATTGTGTCAACGACCTCAGAAATACTTTCATACACATTTCTGCCCGGCACAAAGAAGTGGTCATAAGCTGTGGAATTTGTAATAGTGAAGTTAAAACCTTTATTT
>USSL01000175.1 GCA_900557175.1 uncultured Eubacteriales bacterium | reverse complement strand
CACGTTTTATACTGGTGGCGGCCATGAATCCGTGTCCTTGCGGGTATTTCCCGGACAGAGCAAGATGCCGATGTACACAAAAACAGGTTAAGGCTTATTTAAACAGAGTCAGTATGCCGATGCTTGACCGGTTTGATATAACAATAGAGGCATCACCTGTAAAATTTAAGGATATTGCAGTCAAAGGGACGGGTATGAGCTCGGCACAGATGCGCGGTCATATAAGTCAGGCGCGTCAGATGCAAAAGGAACGCTTTAAAAATCATCTTATGACAAACGCTCAGATGGAGGGCGAACTTCTTAAAAAATTCTGCTGTCTGAATTCTCAGGCTGAAAAATTCATTGAAACAATTTATAAAAAAGAAGAAATGAGTACGCGGGGCTACTGCAAATTACTTCGGACGGCGCGCACGGCTGCTGACATTGAAGGCTGTGATACAGTGTGCGAACGGCATATTTATGAGGCGGCAGGCTACCGCGGTTTTGGTAAAAAATATTGGGGGAATCTTTAAATGACAGACTGGGAAAAATATTGGCTGTGGCTATGTTCGGTCGAAGAAATAGGCCCGGCAACGATTGATAAGCTTATCAATGTATTTGGAAATGTTGAGCATATATTTAAGGCGGGGCAAAAAGCGCTGGAAAAGCTTTCATGGCTTGATGCAAAGCAAAAGGCAGGGCTTTTAAAATATCAGAGTGAGGACGGTCTTTCATACCTTTCGGAAAATATAAAAAGAAAAGGCATTTCCTTTGTGAGCTGTGAAAATGAGGCATATCCGGCAGTGCTTAAGCATATTTTTGAATATCCGAAGGGATTATTTTATATCGGGACACCGCCATGGATGAGGGTAAAAGAGACAGAGGCTGGGCGTGCGCTTGCTATTGTCGGGGCCCGTGCGTGCACATCTTTAGGCCGCCTTGAGGCGGAGCGCTTTGCATTTGAACTGTCGGGATGCGGCATACACATTATAAGCGGCATGGCCGCCGGTATTGATGCTGCGGCACATACAGGGGCGTTAAAGGCTGGTGCACTGACGACGGCAGTGCTCGGCAGCGGTGTGGACGTCTGCTATCCGGTAAAAAACAGCAGGCTCTACGGCCAATTGTGCGAGCATGGCTGTATTGTGTCTGAATATCCGCCGGGTTCGCCGCCGCTTGCGTGGCATTTTCCGAGACGCAACCGTATTATAAGCGGCCTTTGCAGCGGCGTGCTTGTTGTTGAGGCAAGAATACGCAGTGGTTCTTTAATTACGGCAGGCTTTGCACTTGAGCAGGGGAAAGACATTTTTGCTGTGCCGGGGCGTGGCTGTGATGTTTTAAGCGGCGGCTGCAATAACCTTATAAGACAGGGCGCTTTTCTTGCGGACAGTCCGCAGGATATTTTGGACTATTATCATATTGCATATACAAAAATCAAAAAAAATAAGATTAGACTTGCTAAAAGTGAAAATATGGTGTATTCTACCATGTGTTTAACACCAAAATATATAGAAGAAATCTGTGCACAGACGGCATTGCCGGCAGGCGATGTGATGTCGGCTCTTTACAGGCTTGAAAAGGCAGGACTTATCATCCGTCTTAGTGCACAGCAGTATATGGTGAAGCAGACACATGCCGAAATCGTCATTGAAAGTGATGACGGCGCTTAAAACGGAGCGTGCGCCTGCTTAATAAATTCATCGGAGGAGAGAAAATGGCAAAGTATTTGGTGATTGTGGAGTCACCTGCAAAAGCAAAAACCATCAATAAATTTCTTGGTGCGAATTATACAGTTGTTGCATCCAACGGCCATGTACGGGACCTTCCTAAAAGTCAGCTCGGTATTGATGTGGAACATGATTTCGAGCCTAAATATATTACAATCCGCGGTAAGGGAGATATTTTGGCAATGCTTCGCAAAGAAGTGAAAAAAGCTGATAAAGTTTATCTCGCGACTGACCCGGACCGTGAAGGAGAGGCAATTTCGTGGCATTTATCGCAGGCGTTAAAGCTGGAAGATAAGGAAATCCATAGAATTACTTTTAATGAGATTACAAAAAATGCAATTAAAAATTCAATAAAGCATGCCCGCAAGTTGGATATGGATCTTGTAGATGCCCAGCAGGCACGGCGGATGCTCGACCGTATGGTTGGTTATAAAATAAGCCCGGTGCTCTGGGTAAAGGTTAAGCGGGGCTTAAGTGCCGGCCGTGTACAGTCAGTTGCTTTAAGAATCATCTGTGACAGAGAAAAGGAAATTGAAGCCTTTATTCCGTCAGAGTACTGGACGCTTGATATCAAGCTTTTAGTTGCCGGTGATAAAAAGCCGATTACGGCAAAGTTTTACGGGCAGGACGGCAAAAAAAGGGAGATACACTCAGAAGCTGAAGTGCAGGAAATTATTTCTGCGATTAAGGATGCCCGGTTTAAGGTTAAAGATATTAAGCTTAGCGAGCGCTCTAAAAAAGCGCCGCTGCCGTTTACAACGAGTACACTTCAGCAGGAAGCTTCAAAGCGGCTGAATTTTTCTACACAAAAGACAATGCGTCTTGCACAGCAGCTCTATGAGGGTGTGGACGTTAAAGGTGTGGGCACTGTCGGTTTAATTACTTACCTGCGTACAGATTCCACACGTATTTCAGAGGAAGCTGACGCAGCGTCAAAAGAATATATTGCCTCAGCTTACGGTGAGTCTTATGTGTCATTATCTCAAAAGGATGGCAATGCCAATAAAAAGGTTCAGGATGCCCATGAAGCCATCCGTCCGACTTATTTTACATTGCCGCCGGTAAAGGTGAAGGAATCTTTGGCGCGCGACCAGTTCCGGCTGTATCAGCTTGTGTGGAACCGTTTCCTTGCCAGCCGTATGAGCGATGCAATTTACGAGATTACATCCGTTAAAATAGAAGCAGCCGGTTATTTGTTTACGCTGGCCGCTTCAAAAGTAAAGTTCGAGGGCTTTTTATCGGTTTATAAACAGGATGATGAAAAAGAAGAAAAGAATGTTTTATCGAAAAAGCTGACGGCAGACAGTGAGCTTAAGCTTGAGGAAACAGAGCCGAAGCAGCATTTTACACAGCCGCCGGCCCATTATACGGAAGCTTCATTAGTTAAGGCGCTTGAGGAGCTTGGTATCGGACGTCCGAGTACGTATGCTCCGACAATTACAACAATTATTGCCCGCCGCTATGTGGCTAAGGAAAATAAAAATCTGTATGTCACAGAGCTTGGCGAGGTTGTTGACAACATTATGACGGAGGCATTTCCATCCATTGTCGATGTGGATTTTACGGCAAATATGGAGTATCTCCTTGATAAAATTGCTGAAGGCGCCGTGAATTATAAAACGGTTGTCCGCAATTTTTATCCGGACCTTGATGCTGCGGTTGTTGCCGCAGAAAAGGAACTGGCGGAAGTTAAAATTGAAGATGAAGTATCGGATGTCATTTGTGACCAGTGCGGACGCAACATGGTTATTAAATACGGACCTCATGGAAAGTTTCTTGCGTGTCCCGGATTTCCGGAGTGCAGAAACACAAAGACATATTTTGAGAAAACAGGTGTGGCCTGTCCGAAGTGCGGCGGTGATATTGTTATCAAAAAGACACAAAAAGGACGCCGTTACTATGGCTGTACAAATTATCCGGAATGTGATTTTATGACATGGGCAAAGCCGTCGGACAAGCGCTGTCCGAAGTGCGGCGACGTGCTTGTGCATAAGGGCAGCAAGCTTGTGTGCCTTAATGAAACATGCGGTCATGTCGAAACTATTTCAAATATTCAATGAGTTCCTTAATTTAATAGAATTGTCTGAAAAAAATGGGACGTGATTTGCATTTTTGCTTTAAATATTGAAAAAATAGATTAAATTTGTGAAAAAGTATTGTTTTCATTTTATTGTTGTGCTAGAATAGTAAAAGCAGATATAAAAGGAGGACAATATGAGCGTTCAATTATTAGACAAGACAAGAAAAATCAACAAACTCCTGCACAATAATAATTCCAACATGGTCGTATTCAATGATATTTGCGATGTGCTTGGAGATATTCTTGAGTCCAATATTTTAGTAATCAGTAAAAAGGGCAAGGTTCTCGGAATTAAGAACAGAGCCGGAATTGAGATGATTAAAGAATTAATCAGCAATTCAGTCGGCGGTCATATTGATCCGCTTTTAAACGAAAGACTTTTGAATATTCTCTCGACAAAAGAGAATGTTAATCTGATTACACTTGGATTTGCAGGAGAGCATATCGAGCAGTATGAGGCGATTATTACGCCGATTGATATTGCGGGCGAGCGGCTCGGCACACTGTTTATTTACCGTTATCAGAGACCGTTTGAGATTGATGATATCATTTTAAGTGAGTATGGTACGACAGTTGTCGGTCTTGAGATGCTTCGTTCAGTCAATGAAGAAAGTGCGGAGGAGACGAGAAAGATACAGATTGTCCGTTCAGCCATAAGCACTTTGTCATTTTCAGAGCTTGAAGCGATTACACATATTTTTGAT
>USSL01000174.1 GCA_900557175.1 uncultured Eubacteriales bacterium | reverse complement strand
ACATCGCCGCCGGATTTTGTCTTCTGGCTGTAAAACATAATCAGGCAGGCTGCAATAATAACAACCGGTATAGATACGGCTAAAATCGGAAGTCCCAAAGCCACCGCCAGCGATGTTGAAGCAAACCCCACATCACCAAGGCCGTGACCAATGAGCGAATACCTTTTTAAAACAAGAATAACACCGAGCAGAGCCGCACATAGCGAAATCAATATACCAACGATAAGTGCCCTCTGAATAAACGGATATGAAAAAATACTAATCAGCGACTGCATGATGATAGTCCTCCTTTCCGCAGGCAACATGATACTTATTGTGCCATTCTGTCACAGAGCCGTCAAACTCCATCGTCTGATTCATAATAATGACACGGGAAGCATATGTTTCAACCTGTTCCATATCATGCGATGCCATCAGAATCGTCACTCGGCTCTTTTCATTATATTGCCTGAGCATTTTATAAAATTCCTCTGTAATTTCCGGATCCAGCCCCGCACATGGCTCATCGAGGATTAAAAGCTTCGGTCTTCTGCAAAAAGCTCTCGCAAGCAGCACGCGCTGAAGCTGTCCGCCGGAAAGCTCACCGACACGCTTGTCTCTCATCGCCGTAATTTCAAAAGTTTCCATAGCATCATCCGCAATTTTTTTATCCTCTTTTGTATAAAACGGAAGACGAAAATTGCGTTTTTGCGTGCCGGATAAAACAACCTCGCGGACTGTCGCCGGGAACTGTCTGTCAATCATTGCCGTCTGCGCCATATAGGCATATTCTTCCGGTGCAATATTCATCGAAACACTGCCTTTTGTCAGCGGCACAAGCCCGACAATCGCTTTCATCAGCGTACTTTTACCTGAACCATTACTTCCAATCAGGCAGACATACTCACCCTCATGGACATCAAAACTGACATCACAGGCTGCAAAACGTTTTTCATTATCATAAGCAATTGAAACATCCTTTAATCTTAAAATTTCTTTTTCCATCTCTGCCTCCGCGTCACACATGAAGCGCCTCTTTCAGGGCGCTCAAATTTCTCTCCATCAAATCTATAAACGTTATACCGGCGTCAAAATCTTCTTTTGATACATTGTGCGCCGTGGAAAACTCCCGTATTTTGACACCGGTATCTTCCGCGATTGTATGCGCTGCCCGCGCTGAGGACAATTCTTCATAAAAAACAACGTCTGTCCCATGCTCGTGAATATGGTCGATCACCCGTATCATGTCGCCCACACTCGGATCAGCCTCCGCAGAGCATGACTGATATACCGTCTCATAATTCAGTCCGTATCGGTGAATAAAATAGCCATAGGCAAATCTTCCCGCAAAAACAATATCTTTTTCCTCAGATGCCTCTGCCGCTTCCATAAATGCCTCATCAAGCGCCTCAAGACGACTGACATAAGCTTCACAATTTTTCTCAACACTTTCCTTATCTTCAATCTCAAGTGTCTTAGAAAGTCCTGAAACCGCTTCCACCATTGCCTCTGCATTGGACAAATCAAGCCAGTAATGTGGATCATAGCTATGTTCATGACCTTTTTCAAAAATACCATGCTCATGCTCGTGTTCGTGATCTTCTTCCTCCATCTCAAGCGTCACATATTCGGATAAATCAAGTACCGTCACAGAATCATCCAGTCCTTCAATAATTTGTGCTGCCCACGGCTCCATCTCATCACCTGTATAAATAAAGACATCCGCCTCTGATATTTTTTTCATGTCCTCCGGTGTCGGATCATACATATGGCTTTCCATGCCCGGTTTTAAAAGCATCGTCACATCCGCCTGTTCCCCATAAAGCTGTCTCGCAAAATCATACTGCGGAAACAGCGTACATATAATATCGGGCCGTCCGTCATCCGCATTCTCTGCCATACCGCAGCCACCAAGAAACGTCGCTGTCAAAATCCCCGCCGACAGACATACTGCCTTCAAAAAAAATTGACCTTTCATCGCACACCGCCTTTCATTCTCTTATTGAAACTAAGTCTCATTAATGAATAATACGCTTTTTGCGAAAAAAAGTCAATAAAATAATCAAGCAACTGCGCGATAGATGAAACAAGTGGAAGTTTGTAAGTATGCTGCAAAATGCCTACTACACACGCTGCAAACTTGTACACCGTCCTTGCGGCTGAATTTGTTGAGATAGCAAAAAAACAGGTATCTAAACTTTAAAAGTAAGTACCTGTTTTTTGCTTCTATTTATGAACCGTATAATATTCTAACCCTAACAGGCTTTTTTTCCTGCATATTCTTTGTCTGTCTCCGATATTTGCTGACGCATATTCACTTTTTGAAACATTAAATGATTCTTCTTCTCCATTCCACGAACAGTAAAGATAATAATCCGTTGTTTTCCCGCCGCTGATATCTTTGTCGGTAATAATCGCAATGTCATGTGTCGGTGTATCGAATGTCAATAAAAAATTTACTGGAAATGTGATACAAAAAGCAATCGCAAATGCCGCAAATATCACTGATATTTTTCGTCCAATTCTCTGCGGAACAGATACTCTCGCTGATTTTATCATAAACATAATCACGAGAATAAGCGTTATACATGCTGTACTTTTCAAAAAATCAACGAAATCATAATTATAAAGCTTTGTCATCGTAAGATTTAATAACATTGCTATAGCCGCCCCCATAAACGGAAGCTGGAGACACTGATTTTGTCCCTTTTTGCTGACAGTATCAACATAAATATAAGGGTAATACTTAAGATACAGCCCATATGTAAATAAAAGAATTGCTATCAGCAAAATCATCATTACTCTGCCGCCGATTAAAAACGCTGCACCATTGGCAAATATCAAAACCCATCCTATGATTTTTAATATCTTTCTTGTATTTTTAACATTAGATTTGCTCTTTTCTCTTGACAACTTTTCAATTGTTTTATTTTCAGCAGCAGCTGATTTATAATAATAGCGTTCAAGGCCGTTCAGTGCCTCCTGATACATGGAAACATCCTTATTTTGCTCAACCAATTCCCCGAAATCTACAACCGGAATCTGTTTTTTATTCAGCATTTCAAATAAAATTTCCAAATCTGTCAGCATTTCATCCAAAGAAATAATTCTATGATACTGCCTGTCAATCAATACCCTGTCCGTTTTATTGTTCAACGGAATCAAAAGAAGACATCGTATATGATCATATTTGATATATTGCGGCTTTTTCATCAGATAATTAAATACAATCTCATCTTCCTTTACAATAATCATTTGCTTTTTATATGCCAAAATCAATATAACCCCAAGTAAAACAAAAGCTGCAAAGATAATCGAAGCAAGCAAGCTTCCCGCAAAAAATGAAAGTACAGTACACACCAAAAACACCGCAATATCGATAATCCCTATGATTTTTGCAACTTTACTAAGTCTGATTACGTGTTCATCCATATTTTTTCTCCTTATTATTTTTCCAAAATTTATAAATCAAAACAGCAAGTGCTTCAGGATTATCCTTATTCACTTCATGTGAAGAAGACTCAACAAACTCAAGCCTGCTATTTTTTATATTTATATTAACAACTCTGATTATCTCCAAAAAGCCCGGAAATACGGGCATTTCACGGGATATAAGAACTGAATTTACTACCGATTTACTACTTTCGGATTGAGCTTTGACACGCTTCTGCCTCCCGTGAAGCCCACCGCCCAAATAGTGACACATCGAAAATTGAATACGACACCGCAGACAGCGGCGTTCTCTTTTCCCCTTTGGGGAGATCAGGACGCCGCTTTTTTTGCGCCCAAAACCAGAAAGGAGGCGACCGCCTATGTACTTTACTTCCGGCAGTGACCGGGCCTTTGAACAGCTCATGCAGACGAGGCCGGGCGCAGATCATTTTGACAGCGGCGAGGCCGGAGCGCCGGAGGACTGCGGCACCTGCCGTTTCTACCGCCCGCACTGGAAGTACCAGTTTTGTGTGTATGAGGAATGTCCCTACCAGCCGGGCAAGCTCACCGCCCTTGACGGCGCGGTGAAATTTCAAGTGAAAGGAGTGGACGACGAGATGGCAGTTTTTCGAGTGGAGAAAAACCGGGGCTACACGGTGATGTCCAACCACCACCTGCGGAACAAGGATTTGTCCCTGAAAGCCAAGGGGCTGCTGTCGCAAATGCTGTCCTTGCCGGAGGATTGGGACTTTACGCTGAAAGGCTTGTCCCTTATCAACCGGGAGCAGATCGACGCGATCCGGGCGGCTGTCCGGGAGCTGGAACAGGCGGGCTATATCGTGCGTTCCCGTGAGCGTGACAGCCAAGGCCGCCTGCGCGGGGCGGATTACATCATTTACGAACAGCCCCAGCCTGTGCCGGATTCACCTACATTGGAAAATCCAACATTGGATAATCCAACGCAGGAAAAGCCTACGCAGGAAAAACCAACGCAATTAAATAAAGATAGATCAAGTAAAGACAAATCAATGACTGATGGATCAAATACCGATTCCATTCCTATCCTTTCCCCTCCCTCTCCTTTGGGGG